>NZ_JAGPXW010000050.1:0-32646 GCF_018070365.1 Micromonospora sp. D93
CCCCCACCCCCCGCCCTGGTGATCATGGAGTTGTAGCTCGACACGCCGACGACACGCGCGGCTAACCTCATGATCAACGCGTGGGGGTGGGGGTGGGGGTTAGGCGTCTTCGTCGTCGGGGTCGTCTAGGCGGGCTAGGTAGGTTGCCAGGCGTTCTATTGGGGTTTCGAAGTCGGGGTTGAGGTCTACGAAGTCGCGTAGGCGCTCGCCTAGCCACTCCAGCGTGACCTGCTCTTCGCCCCGGCGCTCGACCAACTCCTCGATGCCACGGTCGGTGAAGTACATGGGTACGTCCTCGTGCTCGGCCCGGCTCGGACCGGGCGGGTTGCTGGGCGGGTGGAAAGCCAACCGGCCAACCGGCCGGCGGGACCTACGAGAGCCGGGGCAGGACCGCTGTGAAACGGCCCTGCCCCGGCTTCCGTGCTCAGGTCAGGTCACGGGCGGGGGAGAGCCGCCTCGATCAGCGCGTGCTGCTCGACCTCGTGGGTCTTGGCCGAGCCGACCGCCGGGGCGGCCGCGGCCGGGCGGGAGATCCGCCGCAGCCGAACGTCCGTGAGGTGCTCCAGCAGGTTGAGCGCGACGAACGACCAGCCACCCTGGTTGGCCGGCTCCTCCTGCACCCAGGCGAAGTCCTCCGCGTTCGGGAACTCCGCGAGGGCGGCCCGGATCTCCTCCACCGGCAGCGGGTACAGCTGCTCGAGCCGGAGGATCGCGGTGTCGGTGACGCCGCGCTCCTGCCGGGCCTGGAACAGGTCGTAGTAGACCTTGCCGGAGCAGAGCAGCACCCGCTTCACCGCCTCCGGTGCCGGGGCGGCCGTGTCGCGCAGCACCGGCTGGAAGGTGCCGGTGGTGAAGTCCTCCACCGACGAGACGCAGAGCTTGTGCCGCAGCAGCGACTTCGGCGTGAACACCACGAGCGGCTTGCGCTTGGGCGACAGGGCCTGGCGGCGCAGCAGGTGGAAGTAGTTCGCCGGGGTCGTCGGGATGGACACCCGCATGTTGTCCTCGGCGCACATCTGCAGGAACCGCTCCGGCCGGCCGGAGGTGTGGTCCGGGCCCTGACCCTCGTGGCCGTGCGGCAGCAGCAGGGTGATGGCGGAGCGCTGGCCCCACTTCACCTCACCGGACGAGATGAACTCGTCGATCACGGATTGGGCGCCGTTGACGAAGTCGCCGAACTGGGCCTCCCAGGCGACGAGGGCGTTGATGTTCTCCACCGAGTAGCCGTACTCGAAGCCCATCGCCGCGTACTCGCTGAGCAGTGAGTCGTGCACGAAGAACCGGGAGCGGTCGCCGTCGCCGGTGAGCGACTTCAGCGGCAGGTAGTCGTCGCCGGTGCGGGAGTCGACCACCGAGGCGTGCCGTTGGACGAACGTGCCGCGACGCGAGTCCTGGCCGGCGAGCCGGACGGTGACCCCGTCGTGCAGCAGCGCCCCGAGCGCGATGATCTCGCCGAAGCCCCAGTCGATGTTGCCCTCGACGGACATCTTGGCCCGCCGGTCCAGCAGTTGCTGGATCCGCTTGTGCGGGGTGAAGCCCTCCGGGAGGTTGATGTGCGCCTCGCCGATGGCCTTGACCACTGACGCGTCGGTGGCGGTGTCGACCTGCGGCTCCGGCTCCTCCTCGCGGCGCGGCCGGTTGAGCTGGCGCGGTGCCGAGGCGGCGTCCCGGGTGGCCTTGAAGACCTTCTCCAGCTGAGCCTGGTAGTCGCGCAGCAGCTCCTCCGCGTCCTCCACGGTGATGTCGCCGCGACCGATCAGCTCCTCGGTGTAGAGCTTGCGGACCGAGCGCTTCGAGTCAATGATCTTGTACATCTGGGGGTTGGACATCGACGGGTCGTCGCCCTCGTTGTGCCCGCGCCGGCGGTAGCAGACCATGTCGATCACGACGTCCTTGTTGAACGTCTGTCGGTATTCGAAGGCCAGCCGGGCCACCCGGACCACGGCCTCCGGGTCGTCGCCGTTCACGTGGAAGATCGGTGCCTGGATCATCCGGGCCACGTCGGTGCTGTAGAGGCTGGACCGGCTGTACTCCGGGGCGGTGGTGAAGCCGACCTGGTTGTTGACCACCACGTGCACGGTGCCGCCGGTGCGGTAGCCGCGCAGCTGCGACAGGTTGAGCGTCTCGGCGACCACGCCCTGCCCGGCGAAGGCGGCGTCACCGTGCACCGCCAGCGGCAGCACGGTGTAGCCCTCCAGCTTGAGGTCGATCCGGTCCTGCTTGGCCCGGACGATGCCCTCCAGCACCGGGTCGACGGCCTCCAGGTGCGACGGGTTGGCCACCACTGACACCTTGACGGCGTGCTCGCCGTCCGGGGTGGTGAACTTGCCGTTCTGACCCAGGTGGTATTTCACGTCGCCGGAGCCCTGCGTCGAGCGCGGGTCCAGGTGGCCCTCGAACTCCGAGAAGATCTTCTCGTACGGCTTGCCGACGATGTTGGCCAGCACGTTGAGCCGACCCCGGTGGGCCATGCCGATGACGACCTCGTCCAGCCCGTTCTCGGCGGACGACTCCAGCACCTCACCGAGCAGCGGGATCAGCGATTCGCCGCCCTCCAGCGAGAAGCGCTTCTGGCCTACGTACTTCGTCTGGAGGAAGGTCTCGAACGCCTCGGCCGCGTTGAGCCGGTTGAGCACGTGCTTCTGCTCGTCGGCGGACGGCTTCTCGTACTTGCGCTCGATCCGTTCCTGGACCCAGCGCCGCTCCTCCGGGTCCTGGATGTGCATGTACTCGATGCCGACCCGACGGCAGTACGAGTCGCGCAGCACGCCGAGGATCTCGCGCAGCTTCATCCGCTGCCGGCCGGCGAAGCCGTTGACCGGGAACTCGCGGTCCAGGTCCCACAGGGTGAGCCCGTGCTGGAGGACGTCCAGGTCGGGGTGCTTGCGGATCTTGAATTCCAGCGGGTCGGTGTCGGCCATCAGGTGACCGCGGACCCGGTACGCGTGGATCAGCTCGTGCACCCGGGCGGTCTTGTTGATCTGACCCTCGGAGTTGACAGCGACATCGCGCATCCAGCGCACGGGCTCGTACGGGATGCGCAGCGCGGTGAAGATCTGGTCGTAGAAGCCGTGCTCGCCCAGGATCAGCTCGTGCATCACCTTGAGGAACTCGCCGGACTGCGCGCCCTGGATGATCCGGTGGTCGTACGTGCTGGTCAGCGTGATGATCTTGCTGACCGCCAGCTCGGCCAGGGTGGCCTCGGACATCCCCTGGTAGGGAGCCGGGTATTCCATCGCGCCGACGCCGATGATCGCGCTCTGCCCCTGCATGAGCCGCGGCATCGAGTGCACGGTGCCGATGCCGCCCGGGTTGGTCAGCGAGATCGTGGTGCCGGAGTAGTCGTCCATGGTCAGCTCGTTGCGCCGCGCCCGTCGGACCACGTCCTCGTACGCCTGCCAGAACTGCCGGAAGTCCATCTGCTCGCAGCCCTTGATGGAGGGGACCACCAGGTTGCGGCTGCCGTCCGGCTTGGCCAGGTCGATCGCGATGCCGAGGTTGACGTGTGCCGGGCGGACCACCGCCGGCTTGCCGTTGGCCTCGGCGAAGGAGTTGTTCATCTCGGGGTGCTGGACCAGCGCGCGCACCATCGCGTAGCCGACCAGGTGGGTGAAGCTGACCTTGCCGCCCCGCCCGCGGGCGAGGTGGTTGTTGATCACGATGCGGTTGTCCACCAGCAGCTTGGCCGGGACCGCACGCACGCTGGTCGCGGTGGGCACGCTCAGCGAGGCGTCCATGTTCTGGACGATCTTCGCCGCGACGCCCCGCAACGGCGTGGTCTGCGGGCCGTCGGCGCTCGGCGCGGCGGCCTTGGCGGCCGGCTTGGCCGGGGCGGTCTTCTCCGGCGTGGCCTTGGGTGTGGCCGGGGCGGCGGGCTTGGCCGGCGCCGACTGGGCGGCGGCCGGCTTGCTCGCGGTCGCCGGCTTGGCCGGGGCGCTCGGCTGGGCGACCGTGGCGGCCGCCTCCGGCTGGCCGTCCGGCTCGGGAGCGGCGGCGGGCTTGTCCGACGATTCGGTGCCGCGCGGGGTGGCCGCGCCCGGTGCCGGTCGGTAGTCGGCGAAGAAGTCGTGCCAGGCCGAATCGACGCTCGATGGGTCAGCGAGGTAACGCTGGTACATCTCCTCGACGATCCACTCATTCGGGCCGAAACCCGCCAGTGGGTTCTCCTGCGAAGTCTGCTGGGTCGACACGGCCGGTAATCGCCTCTTTCACGCGGGTTTGTGTGGCACGCGGTGTGTCCGTCGCGCCCGATTAGGAGCACGGACTGGACAGCTCCCAGGCTACGCCGTGCCGATCCCGCAGGCATTTCCGCCTCGGTGCCGTGGCCGGTTTCACAGAAGATGCCAGAAGTTCAGCAACGCCTGCGCGTACCGTGTCGAACTGGTAACACTCGGCCCTTGCCTGGCCGGTCGCCGAGGGTGACGCCCGACCCCGGAGCGACCAGCTGGTCGCTCCGGGGTCGCGGACGCCATCAGGCGATGTCGCGCCGCCGGGTGAGCAGGATTCCGGCGATTCCGCTGACCAGCGCGTAGCCGATCAGCACCAGGGCCCCGACCCACCAGGACGGGGTGAACTCCGAGGTGCCCTCCGTGATCATGACCTGGGACGCCACCGCGGGCCAGACCACCTGCCACTTGAGCACCGCCTGGCTGTCGAGCACGTTCGACAGGAGCAGGAACAGCAGACCCACCACCTGGGTGCCGATCAGATAGAGCACCGCCGCCGTGATCACCGCTCCGAGCTGGTTGGTGATCAGCGTGCCGATGCCCACCCCGAGGATCGTCCAGATGGCGTAGGCCAGCAGGTTGAACAGCAGCGCCCGCTGCACCGGCCACTCACCGAGCTGAGTGCCGTAGTCGTTCGCGGACAGGAAGATCGCGCCGGCGGCCAGGTCGATCAGCGTGGTGGCCAGCCAGAACATGAAGCCGAGCAGGCTGGCGGCGACGAGCTTGCTGACGATGACCGACGTTCGCCGGGGAGTCGTCAGGAACGTCGTGGTCGCGGTCTGGTGGAAGAACTCGTTGGTGACCATCAGGATGCCGATGAGCATCACGAACATCAGCCCGAGGTACTGCCCCGAGGTGTAGAGGTTCGCCGCCTGCGCCGGCGCGGTCGCCTGCTCGGCGCTGACGCCGATCTCCTCGGCGTCGCCGCCGAGCGTCGTGACGAGCAACCACGCGTTGATCGCGAACGCCAGGGCGATCGAGAGGAACGCGCCGAGGGCCAGCCACCACCAGGTGCTGGTGGTACGGATCTTGAGTAGCTCGGATCGGACCAGGTTCATCGGATGCCCGCCTTTCCGGCCGTCAGCTCCAGGAAGACCCGTTCCAGATCGGGCCGTTCGGTGGTCAGTTCGTGCAGCTCGACCCCGGCCGCGAGAGCGGACCGACCGATCGTCGGGGCGTCCACCCCGCCGACCAGCAGCACGCCCTGCTCGTCGGTCTCGATGGTCGCCGACTGCGCCTTCAGGGCGGCGGTCAGCGCCTCGGCCTGCGGGGTGCGGACCCGGACGCGGGCGCCCTGCGCCATCGACCCGAGCACCTGCTCGACCGGACCCTGCCGGACCAGCTGGCCAGCCGCGATGATCACCACGTCGTCGGCGAGCAGCTGCATCTCCGACAGCAGGTGGCTGGAGACCAGCACCGTGCGGCCCTCGTGGGCGAGGTTCTTGAGGAACCCACGCATCCACCGGATGCCCTCCGGGTCCAGCCCGTTGGCCGGCTCGTCGAGGATCAGCACGCGGGGGTCACCCAGCATTGCGGCGGCGATGCCGAGCCGCTGCTTCATGCCCAGCGAGTAACCCTTGAACTTGCGCTTCGCCGCCGGGGTCAACCCGACCAGGGCCAACGCCTCGTCGGCCCGCTGCTTGGGCAGCCCGGCCGCGGCGCAGATGACCCGGAGGTGGTTGATGCCGGTGCGGCCCTTGTGCGCGCTGGACGCCTCCAGCACCGCGCCGACCTGCCGCAGCGGGGTGGCCAGGTCGGCGTACCGCCGGCCGCTGATGGTGGCCGTGCCGGCGGTCGGCGTGACCAGGTTCAGCAGCATGCGCAGCGTGGTGGTCTTGCCTGCGCCGTTCGGGCCGAGGAAGCCGGTCACCCGCCCCGGCGCAACGGTGAAGGACAGGTCGTTCACCGCCCGGACGTTCTTGTACTGCTTCGTCAGACCGGACACCACGATCTGACCGTCGCTGGTGGGGCTTCGCTGCCCGTCAGTCATCGTTCTCCTCCCGTGTGTGGCGTAGAGGTACGCCGTGGCACAGCGTGACGGCCCGTGGCAACAAGGTCAATCAGGCGCGATCGGTACGTTCGCCTCCGTCGCGGGGTGGAGGCGACTCATCCCTGCGGACGACGGCCCCGGTTCAGCTGGCGATCCAGGTTGCCCGAGCCGCGCCGAGCAACGCGCCGTCCGGACCGTACAGGCTGGTGTGCACGAGCGCCTTGCGCCCATCGACACGCAGCAACGCGCCGGTCACCACGCACTCGTCGTCCGGCCGGGGCAGCGCCGCGATCACGGCGGCGATCCGGCCCAGCAGGTACGGGCGACCCGGCGCGAGCACCGCCCAACCACCGGGGCAGTCCAGCGCCGCCCAGACCGTGGCAGTGCTGACCCGCGCGGGCGCGCGGAACGGCGCGGCCGTCCGACCATCGGGCAGCCGGCCGGGGAAGATCCGCAGCCCGTCGGCCCGCTGCGGCCCGCACACATAACAGCTGGGGAACGGATGCTCGACGAGGCCGGGGTAGCGGGTCGCGGCGGCCACCGCCGTGTCCAGGCCGACCGGGGGTACGACGGCATCGATCGTCCCGACCGGGCGCACCTCGGCCACCAGCTCGCCGGCCGGGTCCCAGACCTCGCCGTCGACAAGGGTCAGGTCGGTCTCCAGCGGTGGTGGCCGACGCAGCGTCACCTCGACCGGCCGGGTGTCGCCCGCCTCGGCGGCGAACATCCCCGCGCTCCAGCCGCCGTTGCCGGAGCCGGCGGGCCCGTTGTAGCGGGACTCGATGCGCATCGTCGACCTCCGATGGTGCGTGTCGGCGCCTTCGCCAGCCTGCTCGGGCAGCCTCGCACGGTCGCCACCGGGCGTCGCTAGCGGTCTCGCCTGCCGGCGTTCATCCGATCGACACCGGTGGTCCCCGTGGATGGCAACCCGGGCACCTACACAGATCCCATGGCCGTTCTGCATGCCGCTGGCACACCCCTGAAGACCAGCGGATACACCCTGCTGATCGCCGACGACCCCATCCAGGTCGCGGCCGCGCAACGCCTGCGCCACGAGGTGTTCGCCACCGAGCTCGGCGCCACCCTCCTACCCGGCGAGGCCGGGTTGGACGTGGACCCCTTCGACGAGTACTGCGACCACCTGATCGTCCGCGAGGACAGCACCGGCGAGGTGGTCGGCACGTACCGGCTGCTGCCGCCGGGGCGCACCACCAGGCGGTACGCCGAGGACGAATTCGACCTGAGCCCGCTCGACCCCCTGCGCGGCGACCTGGTCGAGGCGGGTCGGTCCTGCGTCCACCCGGACCATCGCTCCGGCGCGGTGATCAACCTGATGTGGGCGGGCATCATCCGGTACCTGCACCTGCGCGGCTCCCGCTGGCTCGGCGGCTGCGCGTCGGTGCCGGTGGCCGATGGCGGGCGGACGGTCGCCGAGGTGTGGACCCAGGCCCGGGCCCGGCACCTGTCGCCGCCGCCGCTGCGGCTCCGCCCGTTGCGGCCCTGGTTCATCGAGGCGGCTTCCGCCGGCCCGGTCACCGCTGCCCCGGCCGGACGGGTCGCGATGCCGCCACTGCTGCGTGGCTACCTCCGGCTCGGCGCGTGGATCTGCGGCGAGCCGTCGTACGACAGCGATTTCGGGTGCGCGGACTTCTACGTCCTCTTCTCCCTGGACCGGATGAACCCGCGCTACCTGCGGCACTTCCTGGGCGGGGAGCAGCGGTGACCGCCGTGCCGCGCGACCTGTGGCGGCCCTCCTCGGGCTGCGACGACGACTGCCTGCCGGCGGCCGGCGAGGTGCCCACGGTGCCGATGGCCCGTCGGGTGCTCCGGCTGGTCGCCGCGTTCGGCATGCTGCTGGCCGGGATCGCGGTGGTGGTCCTACTGCCCGTGCTTCCCAGCCGGGAACGGCAGGCGCTGGTCAGGGGCTGGGCGCGAGGCACCGCGCGCGCCTTCGGCGTCCGCCTCGTGGTCCGGGGCCGGCTGCCTCGGCGGCGCGCGCTGCTGGTCGCCAACCACGTCTCCTGGCTGGACATCCTGGCGGTGCTGGCGGTCGCGCCGACCCGGATGGTCGCGAAGCGGGAGATCCGTTCCTGGCCGCTGGTCGGTCTGCTGGCCGCGGCGGCGGGCACGGTCTTCGTGGACCGCTCCCGGCCGCTGGCGCTGCCGTCCACGGTGGGCCGGGTCGCCGACGCGCTGCGCGCCGGGCGGTCGGTGGCGGTCTTTCCGGAGGGTACGACGTGGTGCGCCGGGAACGACGCCACCGACTGCCGACCCGGCGGCGGCTTTCGGCCCGCGACGTTCCAGGCGGCCATCGACACGGGCAGCCCGGTGGTGCCGCTGCGGCTCACCTATCGCTGCGAGGCCATCGGGTCGACCACCACTGCGGCCGCCTTCCTCGGCGCGGACACCCTGCTGCGCTCGGTGGCCCGGGTGGTCGCGGCGCGGGAGCTGGTGGTCTCGGTGACGATCGCCGGCGCGCTTCATCCGGCCCGTGACGCCGATCGGCGGTTGCTGGCCCGGGCCGCCGAGTCGGCCGTACACCTGGTGCCGGCGGCGGGTGCCGTGGCGCGGGCCCGGCTGCGGCCGGTGCCGACGGTGACCCCCGCCGTTGCCGTGCCGACGCCGGTTGCCGGTCGGGAGCTGGACCTGGCGGCCTGAGGGGAACCACCTCACGACCTGTCTTGTGGTGTCGCGATGTATCGCGTTACATTCTCCTCCTGATCGGCGTGCGTCCCGCGCGTCGTCGAGAGGGGGACGCCATGGCCGGATGGACGGTCGAGAGCCCGCAACGGCTCACACTGGACGCTCCGGTCGTCCGGCTGGACGTGCGACTGATCAGTGGGCGACTCAACGTGGTCGCCACCGACGGGCCGACCCGGATCGACGTGACCCAGGTCGGCCGTCGGCCGGTCCTGATCGACCACAGCGACGGCCGGCTCAGCATCCGCCAGGAGCGCGGTCGGGGCTGGTCGGACATCCTGCGTTGGTTCCGGATGATCCACCGCTATCCCCGGGTGGACGTCTCCATCGCCGCGCCCGCCGACGTCCACGCCGACCTGGGCCTGGTCGCGGGTTCGCTGGTCGCCTCCGGCCTGCGCCGGCAGACCACCGTGAACGTCGTCGCCGGCCAGATCACCCTGATGGGGTTGCGCGGCAGCACCTCCGCGAAGCTCACCTCGGGGCCGGTGGAGGCGCTCGGCGTCCGCGGCGACCTCACAGTGGAGACGGTCTCCGGGGAGGTGATCCTCGCCGACAGCGCCGCCGACCGGGTGCGGGCACAGACCGTCTCGGGCGCGATCACCTGCGACCTGGACAACCCGAGGCGCAGCGAGATCCGGCTGACCACCATCTCGGGCAGCATCACCGTCCGGGTCCGCGCGGACAGTGACCTCGCCGTCCAGCTGAACACCGCGTCCGGCCGCATCACCAGCGGGTTTCCGCAGCTACGCACGTCGACGTTCCCGCTGCCCAGCAGCGAGGGGGTGCTCGGCGCCGGCGAAGGTAAACTCTGGGCTTCCGCGACCTCGGGGAGCATCGCCCTGCTCGCCCGAGCGGTCGACGACGACGGGGAGGAGCTGCCGTGACTGCCGTGTTCAGCCACGGGCGGCTCCGGCTCTACCTGCTCAAGCTCCTCGACGACGGTCCGAAGCACGGCTACGAGCTGATCCGCCTGCTGGAGGACCGGTTCCTCGGGCTGTACGCGCCCAGCGCCGGCACCATCTACCCCCGCCTGCAACGGCTGGAGGTCGAGGGTCTGGTCAGCCACACCGCGGCCGGCGGCCGCAAGACGTACGACATCACCGACGCCGGCCGCGCGGAGCTGCGCCAGCGCGCCGGCGAGTTGACAGCGCTGGAGACGGACATCGCGGCCTCCGTGGCCGATCTCTCCAGCCTGGCCGGCGAGATCCGCAGCGAGGTACGCGGATCGGTACGCGACCTCAAGCGGGAGCTGAGCGAGGCCACCCGGCAGACCCGACGGGCCCGGTGGGAGGCGCCCGCCCCACCGCCCCGGCCGGCATCGACCCCCGGCCCGCAGGCCGAGCTCTTCGACGAACTCGACAAGCGGCTGGGCGCGTTCACCGACGAGGTGAGCCGACTGATGCGCGCCCGACAGTTCAGCGACACCCAGCTGCGTACCGCGATCCGGCTGCTCGACGGCGCCCTCGACGGGCTACGGCGCCTGCTGCGCTGACCGGCGGCGACTCACAGCCTTTTTGCAGGAAGCGTCCAGCGCCGGCGCAGCGATGTCACCGATGATGGGCGCATGCCCGCTACCCAGACCGAGGCGCGACTGCTCGTCGTCGAGGACGACCCCAACATCCTCGAACTGCTCTCCGCGAGCCTGCGGTTCGCGGGCTTCGACGTCGCCACCGCGACAAGTGGGAGCGCGGCGCTGCACGCCGCCAAGGACCACCGGCCCGACCTGGTGGTGCTCGACGTGATGCTTCCCGACCTGGACGGCTTCGAGGTCATCCGGATGCTCCGCGAGGGCGGCACACGTACCCCGGTGGTGTTCCTGACCGCCCGGGACGCCACCGACGACAAGATCCGTGGGTTGACCCTGGGCGGCGACGACTACGTCACGAAGCCGTTCAGCCTGGAGGAGCTGACCGCCCGGATCCGCGCCGTGCTGCGCCGCACCACGACCGGCGAGCAGGCCCCGTCCCGGCTCACCTTCGCCGACCTGGAGTTGGACGAGGAAACCCACGAGGTGCACCGGGCCGGCCAGCGCGTGCAGCTCTCGCCGACCGAGTTCAAGCTGCTGCGGTACCTGATGCTCAACGCCAACCGGGTGCTGTCCAAGGCGCAGATCCTCGACCACGTCTGGAACTACGACTTCCGGGGCGACGACAACATCGTCGAGTCCTACATCTCGTACCTGCGGCGCAAGGTCGACACCACCCAACCCCGGCTGATCCACACTCTTCGCGGCGTCGGGTACGTCCTGCGCAAGCCGGCGGCGTGAACGCGGTCCAGCAGGCGAAGGGACGGGTGCGGGGCGTCCCACTGCGGATCAAGCTGGTCGCCTCGGTGCTCGCGCTCGTCTCCGGCGCCCTGGTGGTGATCAGTGTCTCGACCGCGTACTTCCTGCACAACTATCTGGTCGATCAGATCGACATCGAGCTGCGCGAGTCGGCCGATCGGATCCAGTCCATCATGCCCTCGTCGAACGTCGTCTCGCTGCCCAGCGACTACGTGGTCGTGCTGACCAGCCCGGCCACCGGTCAGGTGAATGCCTTCGCGTACGACAAGTCCCGCTTCACGACGGCGGATCTACCGCCCTGGCCGAGCGACGCGGCCGGGTTCGAAGCGCAGGAGAAGGCCCAGGATGGCAAGCCACGCACCGTCCGCGCACGGGACAGTTCGGTGCGCTGGCGGATGTTCTACATCGAGCGGCCGGACGGCCAGATGGCGGCGATCGGCGAGCACCTGACCGACGTCGACCTCGCCGTGAAGCGGCTGGCCTGGATCGATCTGCTGGTCGGGGGGTCGGTGCTGATCATGTTGGCCTCGGTAGGCGCGGCGATCGTCCGGACCAGCCTCAAACCGTTGGTGGAGATCGAACGCACCGCCGCCGCGATCGCCGGCGGTGATCTGACCCGTCGGGTGCCCGACCCGGAGGAGGGCCAGGCCGAGCCAACCTCGGAGCTTGGCCGGCTCTCCCGGGCACTGAACGCGATGCTCACCCAGATCGAGGCGGCGTTCACCGCCCGAGCCGCGTCGGAGACGTCGGCCCGGTGGGCGGAGAGCGCCGCCCGGGATGCCGCAGCCGCCGCTCAGGCGTCCGAGGCGCGGGCCATCCGCTCCGAGGAGCGGATGCGGCAGTTCGTCGCCGACGCCTCGCACGAGCTGCGCACCCCGCTCACCACCATTCGTGGCTTCGCCGAGCTGTACCGGCAGGGTGCGGCAAGCGCGCCGGAACAGACCGCCGGCCTGCTGCGCCGGATCGAGGACGAGGCGGCCCGGATGGGGCTGCTGGTGGAGGACCTGCTGCTGCTCGCCCGGTTGGACATGGAACGGCCGCTCTCGCTGACCCCGGTGGAGCTGCCGGTGCTCGCCTCCGACGCGGTGCAGGCCGCGCGGGCGATGGCACCGGAACGACAGATCGAGCTGGAGATCGCGCCCGAGTCGGGCCCGCTCGTCGTCTCCGCCGACGACGCGCGGCTGCGGCAGGTGATCGGCAACCTGGTCACCAACGCGCTCACCCACACTCCGCCGGAGGCCGAGATCCGGGTACGGCTGCGCGCCGAACCGGGTGGCTTCGCCGTGGTGGAGGTGGCCGACACCGGCCCCGGCCTCTCGGCGGAGCAGGCGGAACGGGTCTTCGAACGGTTCTACCGGGCCGACGCGGCCCGTACCCGGCGGGCCGACGGCAACACCGGCACCGGCCTTGGCCTGGCCATCGTGGCGGCGCTGGTCGCCGCCCACCACGGCTCGGTCGAGGTGGCCCAGACACCCGGTGGCGGGGCCACCTTCCGGGTCCGGCTGCCGCTGCTGCCGCAGACCGACGGAGCGGGCGAGTGACTTTCAGCCAACTTCCAGGACGGTTCCAGGTTGATTGCAGTGCCGGGGGAGAAGGTAGTGGCATGACCGAGTTCGAGTCCGACCCGCAGCGCCGGCCGGCCCCCACCGACGCCGAGCCGTCGCACCCCACCGCCGAGCTGCCGCGCGACGAGCGCGTGCAGTCCGACTCCCCGACCACTCCCGTACAGGTCGTCTCGACCACCGACCCGACGGTCGCCTCGACCGCCGGTGACCCGGACGCCACAGCCGTCACCCCGGCGGGGTACGCCGGCTCCTCCGCGCCCGCCGGCCCGCCGACCGCCGCTCAGCCGACCGGGTACGAGCCGTCGACCGGCTACGAGCGCCCGGCCGCCACTCCTTCCGCCCCGCCGTACCCGGTCTCCGGCCACCCGGCACCCGGCCAGCCCGGCTACCCGCAGCCGGCCGCCGGCCAGTACCCCGGCGCCCCCTGGTACGCGGGGCAGCAGTCCGGCTGGGCCGGCGGGGGCCAGCCGGGCATGGCGTACGCCCAGCACCAGCAGCACCCCGGGCAGCACGCCCAGCACCCTGGACAGCACCCACAGCACCCCGGGCAGCACCCGGGCCAGCCGGTCCCGCCGTGGGGCCCGCAGGTCGCGCCGCCCGGCAGTGGTCCCCGGCCGGGCCGGATCGCCAAGTTCGCCGGCGCCGGTGTCGCCGTGTTCGCCCTGATGCTCGGTTCCGGCGTGGCCGGTGGGGCGCTCGCGCTCGCCCTCGACGGCGACGGCGGCGGTATCACCCGCACCTACTCCGCGGCTCCGGTGATCAATGGTGCCGACCTGCCGAAGATCGCCGCAGCCGTGCAGGACAGCGTCGTCTCGATCACCACCGACAGTGGTGAGGGCTCCGGGGTGGTGCTCAGCGCCGACGGGTACGTGCTGACCAACAACCACGTGGTCGCGTCCGCCGCCGGCGACGCCGTGCGGGTGGTCTTCGCCGACGGTAAGACCGCCGACGCGAAGATCATCGGCACCGACCCGAAGACCGACCTGGCCGTGGTGAAGGCCAACGGGGTCAGCGACCTCAAGCCGGCCAAGTTCGGCGACAGCGACGCCATGCAGGTCGGCGACCAGGTGCTCGCCCTGGGCAGCCCGCTCGGCCTGCAGGGTTCGGTGACCTCGGGCATTCTCAGCGCCCGGGACCGCACCATCCGGGCCGGTGAGGGCCAGCCGCAGGACCCGACCCAGCAGCAGAGCCAGCCGGTCAGCTCGATCTCCGGCCTGCTCCAGACGGACGCGCCGATCAACCCCGGTAACTCCGGTGGCGCGCTGGTCAACACCCGGGGCGAGGTGATCGGCGTCAACACCGCCATCGCGACCTCCGGGCAGAGCACCGGCAACATCGGAGTCGGGTTCGCCATCCCCAGCAACAAGGCCAAGGACGTCGCGGGCAAGCTCCAGCGCGGCGAGAAGGTCAGCCACCCGTCGCTCGGTGTCGGCGTCAACCAGGCCGAGGGCGGCGGCGCGCTCGTCGCGTCGATCACCGCGGGCAGCCCGGCGGAGAAGGCCGGCCTCCAGCGCGGCGACGTCGTCACCCGGTTCGGTGACAAGCCGGTCAACGACTCGGACGACCTGGTCGGCGCGGTGCAGGCCGGCAAGGTCGGCGACCGGGTCGAGGTGCAGTTCAAGCGCAACGGTGTCGAGAAGTCGGCGACCGTGACGCTCGCCGAGACGTCCTAACCAGTTATCTGAACCTGCTTCCTCCCTCCGGCGGCGGGTGGCGGGGCCGAGGGGGTCGGCTCCGTCACCCGCCGCTTCTTTCCGCCCGACGGCGGTTCACCCGGATCGGGTGAACCGCCGTCACCCGTCTGCCCGGCAGGTTCGGAGGGCGAGTGTCGGCGACCGGAACCGGGGGTGGGTGCCGTGACCGAGGTGGTGGATGTCCGCGACGACCAGCGGATCCAACGCGACGTCCTGGCCGAACTGGCCTGGGACGCCCGGCTGCAACCGAACGAGATCGGTGTGACAGTCGACCAGGGCGTGGTCACCCTGACCGGGTTCGTGGACGGTGCCGCTCGCGGTTGGGCCGCGACGCGATGCGCACAGCGGGTTCGCGGCGTACGGGCGGTGGCCGACGAGATGGAGGTGCGGCTGCCCGGTACTCCGGGGCGTACCGACGCCGAGGTCGCCATCGCCGCCACCCGGGCGTTGGAGTGGGACAGCTTCGTGCCGGCCGAACGGTTGGACGTCACAGTGGCCAACGGCTGGCTGATGCTGCGTGGTGAGGTCGAGTTCGGGTGGCAGCGGCGTGCCGCGGAGGGCGAGGTGCGTCGACTCGACGGCGTCCGGGGGATCACCAACCTGATCGAGGTACGACCCGCGGCGCCACCGGAGGCCGAGCGGCTGCGTCGGGATGTCCAGCGGGCGTTGCTGCGCACGCTCGGCGGCGAGCGGGTGACAGTCGAGGTGGACGGCGACACGCTGGTCCTCGCCGGGGTGGTCCGTTCCTGGTGGGAACGCGACCAGGTCGAGCGGGTGGCGTGGTCCGCGCCCGGGGTGCGGGTGGTCCACGACCAGCTCCTGGTGGGCGGGTGATCGTCCGCCATGTCCGGTTTACCCGGGACGCCACCGGGAAACCGCCGCCGACCGGCTCGACCGCCGGTGCCGCCGCACCGGAGATCAAACGGGGAGGACTCGTGGCCGTGAACCACCCGCCTGCGGGCCGCTCCGAGGAGCGGTCGCTGCGCATCGCGATGGTGGTTCCGCCGTGGTTGTCCGTACCGCCGCCCGGCTACGGCGGCCTCGAACAGGTCGTCGCGGCCTTGGTGGACGCGCTCTGCGGGCAGGGACACGCGGTGACCCTGTTCGGTGCCGGCGGTGACCACGGCACGGCGGCCGACGGTTTCGTCTCCACCGTTGCCGAGGTCCAGTACGAGCGGCTCGGCGAGTCACTGCCCGAGCTGGCTCACCTGGCCCGGGTGAATCGGTTGATCAGCGCCGCCGACTTCGACGTGATTCACGACCACACCACTATCGGTCCGCTGGTCGCCGGCCGCCGGGCCGTGCCGACGGTCGCGACAGTGCACGGGAACCCCGTGGGGGAGTACGGCGACGTGCTGAGCGACATCGACTCGGGTGTCGCCCTGGTGGCGATCTCGCACGCCCAGCGCCGGCTGAACCCGAACCTGCCCTGGGCCGGCACCGTGCACAACGCGCTGGACATCCGGGGCTTCCCGCGCAAGCACACGCCCGGCGCGGGGCCGGTGCTGTGGTTGGCCCGGTTCAGCCCGGACAAGGGCCCGGACACCGCCATCCGGGCGTGCCGGGCGGCCGGGGTGCCCCTGCTGCTGGCCGGCAAGTGCAACGAGCCGGCCGAGCGCCGCTACTACGAGCAGGTCGTCGCGCCCATGGTCGACGAGGATGTGACAGTCGTCCTCAACGCGGACCGCGCGACGACGCTGCGGATGCTCGTCGACGCCCGCTGCCTGATCATGCCGATCCAGTGGGACGAGCCGTTCGGCATGGTGATGCTGGAGGCGATGGCCACCGGCACGCCTGTGGTCGCGCTCGACCGGGGTGCGGTGCCGGAGCTGGTTCGGCCGGGGCTGACCGGGCTCGTCGTCGAGCGGTCGGAGGAGCTACCCGCGGCGTTGCTCGCGGCGGAGCGACTCGACCCGGAGGACTGCGTGGCGCACGTCGCGCGGAACTTCTCGGTCGAGCGGATGGCGAGCGGCTACGCGGAGGTCTATCGGCGCTTCGCCCTCGGCCGGCGTGACGTCCGTGAACCGGCCCGGGTGCCGGTGCGCTGAGCCACAGGTGTCGCCGGGGTCAGGCCCCGGTCGCGCCCAGCTCGGCGATGGCCGCGTCGAGCCGAGACGCGTACGCCGGACTGATGCCGCCCTCACCGAGGCGGACGGTGACCTTGTCGCGCAGCCGGGCCACCGGTGGCGCCAGGTCCTCGCGGCCGGAGCTGACCGCCACTGTCAGGTTGCGCAGCTCGTTGCGCAGGTCGAGGGCCACGTCGTCGCGGATCTCCCCGGCGCTCAGCCCGGCGCTGATCAACCCGTCGACCCGGGTCGCGGCCTCGGTCAGGGTGCCCGGGTTCGAGGTGGGCGCGCCGGTGGTCGGCCTCCTCG
This sequence comes from Micromonospora sp. D93, assembly GCF_018070365.1. Lineage (NCBI taxonomy): Bacteria > Bacillati > Actinomycetota > Actinomycetes > Micromonosporales > Micromonosporaceae > Micromonospora > Micromonospora sp. D93. The sequence continues at coordinate 16,835 of NZ_JAGPXW010000050.1, forward strand.
ACGGTGGCGTGGTGGGCCCGCTCGGCGTGGTCGGCGCGGACGACTCGGGGGCCGGCGGGTCGGTCGACGGGGTCGTCGTCGGGCCAGCGGAGGGTTGCGCCCGGCGGGCCGGCTGCTGTTCGGGCAGCAGGGCCACCCCGGCCAACGTCAGCCCGACGGCCAGCAGCAGCAACAGGACCAGCCGCCGCCGTGACCAGGTCGACCCGGTGGCCGGTTCGCTCGGGGCGGAGTCCGAGGTGTCTCCGTCCGGTCGCGCCGCCGCCGGGACGCTGGCCGTCGCTACGGCTGGCGACTGCTGTGGCAGCGGCTGGGTGGGCACCCGGATGGTCGCGGTCGGGGGCTCGGTCGGTAGCGAGTGGTCGCGGAGCGCGGTGGCGACCTGCCGGGCGGTCGGCCGATCGGCCGGGTTCCGGGCGAGGCTGCGCAGGCAGATCTGGGCCACCGGTGCGGGCAGGTCGGGTACGTCGGCCAGCGTCGGCGGCGGACCACCGGCCAATGCGGCGCTGAGCTGCTCCCAGGTGTCCGCCGGGTACGGGACCCGGCCGGTGAGCGCCTCGTGCAGCAGCACGCCGAGCGAGTAGACGTCGGTGGACGGCTGGGCCGGCGCGCCGTCGAGGCGTTCCGGGGCCACGTACGCCGGGGTGCCGAAGGTCTCGCCGTCCTCGTCCTCGTCGGGTGCGCCGATCCGGGTGGCGATGCCGAAGTCGAGCACCTTGACGCCCGTCCCGGTCATCATCACGTTGGCCGGTGTGATGTCCCGGTGCACGATGCCGAGCCGGTGCGCGGCGGCCAGGGCATCCGCGACCTGCGCGCCCACCTGGACCGCCTCGGTCCACGGCAGCGGCCCCTCGGTGAGCCGAAGCTTCAACTCCTCGCCGCTCAGCAGCTCCATCACCACGAACGAGGTGATCGAGCCGTCCGGGTCGACCGTCTCGCCGTAGTCGTGCACGGAGGTCAGATGCGGGTGCACCAGTTGGGCGGCGGCCCGTGCCTCCTCGCGCACCATGCCCCGGAATCGCGCGTCGGCGGCGAGTGACGGGGCGAGCACCTTGAGCGCGACAGCCCGGTCCAACACCTCGTCCCGGGCACGCCAGATCACCGACATGCCACCGGCGCCGATCTGGTCCAGAAGTCGGTATCTGCGAGCCAGCAATCGACCCGGATGCAGTGCTGCCTTCACCGATCGCACCTGCCTCAGGGGTGGGAGCGGTATCAGGTTGCGCGAATGTGTCCTGCCTGTCAACGCCGATGCCACCGGCCGTCGGCGGACGGTGCCTGCCGTGCGGTGACCGCCGGTTGACAGCGGCCAACAGGCCGACGGCGGGCCCGTGCCAGGATGGGAGACATGGCGGGGGGACCTGTGGCGTTCGTGCTCGGCGGCGGGGGAGTGCTCGGCGCGGTCGAGGTGGGCATGTTGCGCGCGCTGTTCCGCGCCGGCATCCAACCCGACATGGTGCTCGGCACCTCGATCGGCGCGGTGAACGGCGCGCTGGTCGCCGCCGACCCGTCGGAGGCGGTGACCGACCGGCTGGTCCGGCTCTGGGCCTCACCGGAGGCGAGCGAGGTGTACGGCGACTCGGTGGCCCGGCAGCTGCGCCGCTTCGCCGCCCGCACCCACCTGCACTCACCCCGGCCGCTGCGCCGCCTGCTCGAAAGCGAGCTGGGGGTGGACACCACATTCGCCGACCTACGGGTGCCGTTCCGTTGCTGCGCCGCCCACATCGAGCGGGCCGCCGAGCACTGGTTCGACAGCGGTCCGGTGGTGCCGGCGGTGATGGCGTCGGCTTCGGTGCCGGGTCTGCTTCCGCCGATGCAGATCGACGGCGCGCACTACGTGGACGGCGGCATCGTCAACTCCATCCCGATCGGCGAGGCGGTGGCCGTCGGCGCCCGCCGGATCTACGTCCTCCAGGTGGGTCGGATCGAACGGGAGCTGATGCCGCCCCGCCGGCCGTGGGAGATCGCACAGGTCGCGTTCGAGATCTCCCGCCGGCACCGCTTCTTCCGGGAGATGGCGGCGCTGCCGGAGGGGGTGGAGGTGCACGTCCTGCCGACCGGCGGGCTCAACCCACGCGACGACACGCCGTGGGCGTACCGGGACATGGCGGCGGTGGGACGGCGGATCAGCCGCGCGTACACCGCCTCCCGGCGTTACCTCGCCACCCACCTGGAGCGGTGATGCCGCTGCCTCCCCGGTGGCTGCGTCGGCTGCTGCTCGCCCCCGTCGTCGTGGTGCTCGCCTTCCTCGTGGTCACCACGTTGCCGGTCTGGGCGCTGCTCGCCGCTGCCGCGTCCCCGCTGGTCCCGGGTCGGCTGCGCCCGCTGCGACTGTTCTGGATCGGCTGTTTCTACCTGGTCTGGGACGCTGCGGCGCTGCTCTCGCTCTTCGTGCTCTGGGTCGTCTCCGGCTTCGGCTGGCGGACCCGGTCGCCGGCGTTCCAGCGCGCGCACTACGTGCTGGCCGGCTGGTTCCTGCGGGCGCTGTTCTGGCAGGCACGGTGGACACTGCGGTTGCGCATCGACGTGGTGGGCACCGACCCGGACACCGCGCTGCCCGGCCGGCCTGAGCTGGTGCTCTGCCGGCACGCCGGGCCGGGCGACTCGTTCATCCTGATCCACGGTCTGGTCAACTGGTTCCACCGGGAGCCACGGATCGTCCTCAAGGACAGCCTCCAGTGGGATCCGGCGGTCGACGTGTTGCTCAACCGGCTGCCCAACCGTTTCATCGCGCCGACTCCGGAGCGCGGCGAGGAAACGGTGCGCCAGGTCGGGCACCTGGCCACCGGCCTGGACGACAACGACGCGTTCGTGATCTTTCCCGAGGGCGGCAACTTCACCCCGAAGCGGCGGCTGCGCGCGATCGCCCGGTTGCGCTCCCTCGGGCTGGAACGGATGGCCCTGCGCGCCGAGCGGATGCGCCACGTGCTCGCCCCGCAGCCCGGTGGGATGCTTGCGGCGCTGGACGCCGCACCGGACGCCGGGGTCATCTTCGTCGCCCACACCGGACTGGACCGGATGCTCACAGTCGCCGACGTGTGGCGGGAGCTGCCGATGGACAAGCGGATCGTGATGCGGTTCTGGTCGGTGCCGCCGGAGGACGTACCGACCGGGCGGCAGGAGCGCATCGACTGGCTCTTCGACTGGTGGGCGCGGATTGATGCCTGGATCGCCGCTAACCGCCAAATGTCCGCGTAGGGTGCGGGCGTGGACGAGATCTGCGTGGTGACAACGGTGGTGGACGCGCGTTCGGTCGCCGACGTGCTGGCGGCTGCGGCCGTCGCCGGCAGGCTCGCCGCCTGCGCCCAGGTGGGTGGTCAGGTGGACAGCACCTACTGGTGGCGGTCCGGGATGGAGACGAGCACCGAGTGGTCGGTGCAGTTCAAGACCGCACCGGATCGGCTCACCGCGTTGCTGGACCAAATCCGGGTCAGTCACCCCTACGAGGTGCCGGAGATCCTGGTGTCCAGGGTGGAGAGTGGAAACCCCGACTACGCCACCTGGGTGTACGAGCACACCCGATCCTGAGTACGCGCACTCTGGGTCGCACCACGGTCGGTTGTCGATGATGACCGGGTGGACGACACCCGTTACCCCTGCCCCGCCTGCGGTGCGCCGGCCGATCTGAGCGCCGGTTGCTCCGGCTGTCGGCGTGCGCCCGACCCGACCGCCGCCGAGGTGGTTCGGCTGAGTCGGGAGGTCGCCGAGCTTGAGCCGGAGGTGGAGCGGGCCCGCCGCGCGTACACCGAGCTGGCCGGACGCCTGACGACCGTGTCGCGTCGGCGGGCCGAACTGGCGGCGGTCGTCCGGGCGGGGTTGGCGGCCTCGGTCGGGGCGCGTCCGGCGTCTCCCGTCGGGCCGGCGCCGTCGATCGGTCCGGGCCCCGGGGTCGCGGCGGATGCGCGGCCGGGCGCGGCGGAGACCTCGACCCGGACGGTCCAGGGTCTGCTGTTCGTCCTCGGTGGACTTCTGCTGGGCACCGCCGCGGTGGTGTTCACCGCGGTCGCCTGGGCGGCGGTGGGGGTTGGCGGACGGGCGTTGATCCTGGCGGCGTTCACCGCGCTCGCTCTGGGCGTGCCGCTGCTGGCGGTTCGTCGGGGGCTGCGCGGTACGGCGGAGACGTTCGCCGCGGTGGGGTTGCTGCTGGTGGTGCTGGACGGTTACGCGGCCTGGTCGGTGGACCTGGCCGGTGTGGCCGGCTGGCCGGGCAGCCGGTACGCCGCGCTGGTCGGGGGGGCCAGCGCGGCGGTCGCCGTGGCGTACGGCCGGTGGAGCGGGTTGACGGGGCCCTGGTTCGCCGCCCTGGTGGCCGCCCAGCCGGCGTTGCCGCTGCTCGCCGCCGAGGCCGGGCCGGGCGCGGCCGGGTGGGCGTTGGTCCTGCTCGGGGTGGCGTTGCTGAACCTGGCTGTGCTGGCCGCGTTGCGCGGCCGGGCAGGGGCGGCGCAGCTCGTCGGCCGGGTGCTGGCCGGCGTCGCCCACGTCGCCGCGCTGGTTGGCGCCGTGTTCTGCGCGGTGGTGCCGCTGGTCAGCGGGCGGGCGGGGGGCTCGCCACTGCTGGCCGGGTTGCCGCTGTTGCTGGTCGCGCTGACCGGGCTCGGCGCGGCCTGGCTCGTCGGGGGGCGGGCGCTGCGGGCGGTGGCGGCCGGGCTGGTGGTGCCCGTGCTCGCCGCCGCCCTGCTGCGTCCGGTGGCCGAGCTGCGGCCGTCAGTGCTGCTGCTCGCGGCGGCGACGGTGGCGCTCGGGCTGGCCGTTGCCGTGCGGCTGCTGCCGGCGGTGGGGGTGGTGGACGGTGGCGGCGGTTGGCGCTCCGGCCCGCGCGCCGGTGCGCTGTTCGTGGGGGCGGGCACGGCGCAGGTCACCGTGCTGATCACCATCGGGCTGGCGGTCGCGGCCGTCGGCCGGTCGCTGCCGCCCTGGGGTGGGGCGGGGCCGGGGCCGGACCTGAGCTGGGGCTGGCAGCTGGCACCCGCCGTGGCGCTGGCGACCGGGGCGACTGTGCTCCTGCTGCCCCGGAAGGCGCGGGCGGTGCTCGCCACGGCTGGTGCGGTGGCGGTGCTGTTCGCCGTGCCCGCCGGCTGGACGGCCTCCTGGCCTCAGGTGGTGGCCGTCGACCTGGTCGGCGGGGCAGCGCTGCTGCTCGCCGTGCTGGCCCGCCCGACCACCCCATCGGTGGACCTGCGCATCCGTGCGCTCGGCGGTGCCGTCCTGCTCGGGCACCTGTTGCTTGTCGCCCTGGCCGCCCCGACCGGCGCCCTGGTGGCGCTCGGCGTTCTCGCCGTGGTCGGGCTCGCGCTGGCCGTACGACGGGGGGCCGGCGCGTACCGGGAGGTGGCCGGTGCGGGTCTGCTGGTCGGGCAGCTCGCGTTGCCCGGCATCGCGGCGGTGGCGCTGTTCGCCGCGGGCGCGCCGCCGTGGTGGCAGGCCCGGCTCGCGCTGGCCGCCGCCGGGCTGTCGCTGGTCGCGGCACTTGCGGCGCGTCGCCACCGGGTGGAACTGGTCGGGTACGCGCTGACCGGCGCCGTCGTCGCGGTGACCGTGCCCGGCCTCGCGCCGCTGGTCGGGGCGGGTGACGAGCCGCTCGCGTTGTACGCCGCGCTGGCGGCGCTGGGGGTCGCGTTCGTCGTCTGTTGGCTGCCGGCGGCGAGCGCCTCCGGCCAGGCGGCCCTCGGAGACCGGCCGACGGCCGACGAGCGCGAGCCGGCCCGGTCGGCGCTGATGTTGGCGGCGGGCGGAACGCTGGCGGTGGTAGCCGTCCTGGCGGCCCTGCCGACGGTGCTGACCGCGCTCGTGTCGCCCTACGGCGGCCGGGACCCTGTGTGGTCGAGGGTGCCCACTGTCGTCGCCGACCCGACGGTGCTCCCGGTCGGGTTCGCGCTGGTCGTGCTGGCGGTGGCCGCGGCGCTGGCCGGTCGGCGGGTCGGCCGGCCGGTGCCGCCCGCGCTGCCGTTCGTCGCGGCGGCCCTGCCGGTGCTGCTCATCGCGATCGGCGCGCCGTGGCCGGTGCTGCCGGCCGCCGTCCTGCTCGCCGGCCTGGCCGCGCTGCTGTTCACCGCGCTGGCCGCGACCCGACCGGCGCTCGCACCGATCGCCGTGCCGGTGGGAGTGGTGTTGGTGACCTCCGGTGTGCTCGGTCTGCTGGCCACCCGGGCCGGGACGCTCGCGGCCGAGGGGGCGCTGCTGGTGGCGGCGGTCGCGGTCGCCGTCGGGGCACGCAGGTTCGAGGTACGGGTGGCCGGTTGTCTCGCCGCAGTGGGTGCGGCGTGCGCGCTGGCGGTGACCGCCCCGCTCGCCGGTGGGCTGCCGTTGCGGGCTGCCGCGTACCCACTGCTGGTGGTGGCCGCGTTGGTGCTGGCAGCCGCGGCGGTCAGCCCGGCGCGGGCCCGGCTGGGACGGGTGCTGGACGCCGCCGCGCAGGCCGTCGCGCTGGTGGCGGCGGTGCTCGCCGTCGAGGTGGCGCGGCACCTCGCCACCGTCTGCGTGCTCTGGGGTGTCGCCGTCGCGCTGCGACTGCTGCGCCGGGGTGAACCGGCAGGCCGACGGTGGGTGTTCGCCGGGATCGCCGCCGGCAGCGAGTTGCTCGGGGCCTGGGTGCTGCTGGCCGCCGGTGGCGTGACAGTGCTGGAGGCGTACACCCTGCCGGCCGCGGCGCTCGCCGTCGGCGCGGGTCTGCTGGCGCTGCGCACCCGGCCGGGGCTGACGAGCTGGCCGGCCCTCGGCCCGGGGCTGGTCGCGGCGTTGCTGCCCAGCCTCGTGTCGGTGCTGTCCGGGCCGGACCCGCAGCCGTGGCGGCGCCTGCTCCTCGGCGCGGCGGCGACCGGCGCGGTCCTGGCCGGCGCGACCCGCCGGTGGCAGGCGCCGGTGCTGCTGGGCGGCGGGGTGCTGACGCTGTTGGCGCTGCACGAGCTGGCCCGGGGATGGGACCTGCTGCCCCGGTGGATCTATCTGGGGGTCGGGGGGCTGGCGCTGGTCGGGCTCGCCGCCACCTACGAGCGGCGGCGACGTGACCTGGCAAGACTGCGTGCCGCGGTGGGCCGGCTCGGCTGAGTCGAAGCCCTAGGGGTAGGGCCTGCCCTACCCCCCATTCGGGGGTTGTCGGGGTTACTCGGCGCTACCGCGATCGGGACACTTGACAATAAGCCCGAACCATCCCGGTACGGGCGCAAGCGGAACGGGAGCAGCGATGGCGCTCGGAGCGGTGGCGGAACCGCCGGTACGACGGCGAGGCAGTGACTACGCACAGTTGTCCCGACGGATCAGCCAGGCGGGCCTGCTGGAGCGGCGCCCCGGCTGGTATGTCACCCGCATCGTGCTCACCCTCGGTGCCTTCGTGGCCGGCTGGGTGGCCGTGTTCCTGCTCGGCGACTCCTGGTGGCAGCTCCCGCTCGCGGCCCTGATGGCGGTGGCCACCACCCAGGTCGCGTTCCTCGGCCACGACGCCGGGCACCGGCAGATGTTCCGTCGGCGTGGCCCGAGCGAGTTGGTGGGGCTGCTCGCCGGCAACGTGGCGGTGGGGATCAGCTACGGCTGGTGGGTCGACAAGCACAACCGGCACCACGCCAACCCGAACCACGAGGACGAGGACCCGGACGTCGGCGCGGGGGCCCTGGTGTGGACGCCCGAGCAGGCGATGGAGACCCGTGGGATCAACCGCTGGGTGGCCAAGCGGCAGGCGTACTTCTTCTTCCCGATGCTGCTGCTTGAGGGTCTGAGCCTGCACGTGGCGAGCATCCGGGCGATCGTCGGCCGGGAGGACGGCAAGTACACAGTCCCGATGCGGCACCGGGCGGTCGAGGCGGCGCTGCTCGTCGCGCACACCGCCGCCTACGTGGCACTTCTGTTGGCGGTCATGTCCCCGGTCAAGGCGCTGCTCTTCGCCGTCGTGCACCAGGCGCTGTGGGGCCTCTACATGGGCTGCGCGTTCGCGCCGAACCACAAGGGCATGCCGATGCCGACCGCCGAGGACGAGCTGGACTTCCTGCGTAAGCAGGTGCTGACCTCCCGCAACGTGCGGGGCAGCCGACTGGTGGACACCACACTCGGCGGTCTCAACTACCAGATCGAGCACCACCTGTTCCCGAACATGCCGCGCGCGAACCTGCGCCGGGCCCAGCCGATCGTCCGTGCCTACTGCGTCGAGCAGGGCATCTCGTACGCCGAGACCGGGCTGGTCGAGTCGTACCGGCAGGCACTCGGTCATCTGCACGAGGTGGGGCGGCCGCTGCGCGGCTGAACACACCAGGGGGAGGGCGGGGGCGGTGCCGACGGCACCGCCCCCGCCTGCGCGTGTCGGGTCGGTCGACACCCCGCTACCGCTGGTCGATGCCGTCCGTCGTCCCCGGTAGGGTCGGCGCATGGCAGACCTGCTCACCGCGGAAGCGGTGCGAGATGAGCTGGGCGGGCTGACGGGCTGGTCCCCGACCCGGTGGATCGACGACATCGTCCGGAGTGCGGCATGAGATTCGAGATCAGCAAGGTTCTGGATGCCATCGAGGGTCGGGTCTGCACGGACCCGTCACTGGCGCGAGCCGTGATCGACCTGGCCGAGGTGATCCGCTACCAGGACATCGATGGTGGTCGTCCGGCCAGCCTGCTGCGCCTCGGCATGGTCATCGACGCGCTCTCCCGCGAGCTGGAGGAGGACAGCGTCCAGGTCTACGCGGTGGTGCACCGGGCGTTGCTCTCCGACGCCGACCTCACCTCGAACGAGCGGATGGTCGTCCGCCGTTGGGCCGACGACGGGCTCGTCGAGGTGCTCGACAACCCGGGTGACCGGATGTTGGAGGTCGCCGACCTGCTCGGTCTGCCGGTGCTCAGTCGGGTCCGCTTCGACGGGTTGCGTGGTCGGTTCCCGTGGCTGGTCGAGCAGCCCGGTCGGGTGGTCGCCCCGGTGCCCGGCGCCGGCGGGCCGGTGTTCATCGCGCACGTCGGCGGTGGGCACTCGCCGGTGGCCGGCAAGCGTTCGCCGACCGGTGCCAAGCTGCTGGCCCGCCAGTGGCGCTGCCCCGAGTCGGGCTGCGCGTTGTTCGGCGGCGGTGGTGGGGGTGGCGCGTTCGCCGACCTGGCCGGGGGTGCCGACCGCAGCCCCGCCGCGCAGCCGCCGCCCGCGTTGCGCAACGGCGTGCCGACCTGCCCCCGGCACGGCGCACGGCTCGGGGACGCCGGCCCGCGTCCGCGTACCGAGGTGCTCGCGGTGCGCGTCGGCGGCCTGGTCCGGCGGCGGTTCGTGCTGAGCGAGGAGCAGCCGATCGTGGCTGGTCGGGCTCCCGAGCAGGAGGGCGGGATCATGCTCGGGCAGTGGCTCAACGACGAGGCCCGACGGTGGATCAGTCGGGGTCACGTCCACTTCGAGTTGCGGGTCGGCGAGGTCATCGTGACCGACGTCAGCACCAACGGCTCCGGCATCCGCCCGGCCGGTTCGATGAGCGAGTCGGACCGGATCCCGCTGGCACCGCAGCAGTCCCGGGTGCTGGGCGAGAACGACATGGTGGAGTTGTACCCGGGGGTGCAGATCGGTCGGGCCGAGGAGTTGCCCACAGGTGCCCCGTTCACGCCCACCTCGGTGATGGCCGAGGCCCCGACCATGGCCATGCGCCTACCCCGTCCCTGACACCCAGCGCTGCCCGTGGCGCGCCAACCCCGGTTGATCATGGAGTTATTGCCCCGACACGCCGCGGCAGCGGGCAATAACTCCATGATCAACGCGAGGGGGTGGTCCGTCAGCCGGCCAGCACCTCGGCCAGCTGGGTCACCGCCAGGTCGATCTCCTCTTCGGTGATCACCAGCGGTGGGGCGAGCCGGATGGTGGAGCCGTGGGTGTCCTTGGCGAGCACACCGCGGGCGGCGAGCCGCTCACACGCCTCCCGACCGCTCATCAGCGCCGGGTCGATGTCCAGGCCGGCCCACAGGCCCCGGACGCGTACCTCGACGAGACCCTTGCCGACCAGCCCTTCCAGGCCGGCCCGCAGCCGCTCACCCAGCTCGGCCGAGCGGCGCTGGAACTCGCCGGTGGCCAGCAGCCGGACCACCTCGATCGCCACCGCGCAGGCGAGCGGGTTGCCACCGAAGGTGGAGCCGTGCTGGCCGGGCTTGAGCACGCCGAGCACGTCGGCGTTCGCGGCCACCGCGGACACCGGCACGATGCCGCCGCCGAGCGCCTTGCCGAGCAGGTACATGTCCGGCACGACGCCCTCGTGGTCACAGGCGAAGGTCGCGCCGGTACGCCCCAGACCCGACTGGATCTCGTCGGCGATGAACAGCACGTCGCGCTCGGTGCAGACCTGGCGTACGCCCGGCAGGTAGCCCTCCGGCGGCACCACCACACCCTGCTCACCCTGGATCGGCTCCAGCAGCACGGCCACCGTGTTCTCGTCGATCGCGGCGGTCAGCGCGGCCAGGTCGCCGTACGGCACGACAGTGAACCCCGGGGTGTACGGCCCGAAGTCGGCGCGGGCGTCCTCGTCGGTGGAGAAGCTCACGATGGTGGTGGTGCGCCCGTGGAAGTTGCCTTCGGCGACCACGATGTTGGCCTGCCCGGCGGGCACGCCCTTGACCTGGTAGCCCCACTTGCGGGCCACCTTGATCCCGGTCTCCACCGCCTCGGCGCCGGTGTTCATCGGCAGCACGAGGTCCTTGCCGCACAGCTCGGCCAGCTCCCGGCAGAAGTCGGCGAACTGGTCGTGGATGAACGCCCGGCTGGTCAGCGTCAGCCGGTCCAGTTGGGCGTGCGCGGCGGCGATCAGCTGCGGGTGCCGGTGACCGAAGTTCAGCGCGGAGTAGCCGGCCAGGAAGTCCAGGTAACGGCGGCCGTCCACGTCGGTGAGCCAGGCGCCCTCGGCGGACGAGATCACCACCGGCAGCGGGTGGTAGTTGTGCGCCGTCCAACGCTCGGCGTCCCGGACCGCTCCCGGCGTCCGCAGCTTGTCGTCCACGATCACTTGTTTGCCTTTCCCTGACGGAGTCGCAGCGTGCAGCACTTCGGTCCGCCGCCGGCCTTGAGCAGCTCGGACAGGTCGACCCCGATGGTCTCGTAGCCCCGGTCGCGCAGCGTGGCGGCCAGGTCGGTGGCCTGCTCGGGCAGCACCACGTGCCGCCCGTCGCTGACCGCGTTCAACCCCAGCACCTCGGCGTCGGCCATGGTGGCGTGCACCGCGTCGGGGAAGAGCCGGCGCAGCACGGCCTGGCTGCCCGGGGAGAACGCCTCCGGCAGGTACGCCACGGTCCGCTCGTCGAGCACTGTCAACGCGGTGTCCAGGTGGTAGAAGCGCGGGTCGACCAGTTGCATGGTGATCACCGGGTAGCCGAAGACCTCCTGCAACTGGGCGTGCGAGGCGTGCGCGGTGCGGAAGCCGGTGCCGGCCAGCAGGTGGTCACCGGCCAGCAGGACGTCGCCCTCGCCCTCGTTGACGTGCTTCGGGTCGTACATCTCGAAGCCGGCGGCCTCGAACCAGGCCCGGTACGCCGGCGCCTCGTCGGCGCGCTGCGGGTCACGGAACTGCACGGCCATCGCCTTACCGTCGATCACGGTGCCGCCGTTGGCGGCGAAGACCATGTCGGGCAGGCCGGGCACCGGAGTGATCTCCTCGACGGTGTGGCCCAGGTCAAGGTACGTCTGGCGCAGCTGCTCCCACTGCCGGACGGCCAGCGCGACGTCGACCGGCGCGCTCGGGTCCATCCAGGGGTTGATGGCGTAATCGACGGCGAAGTACGTCGGCCGGCACATCAACAGGCGCTGGCTGGTGGCGTCCATCGTCATTGTCCTGCTCCCAGGGGTCGGGCGCGCCCGGCCACCGTGGCCCACGGGCTGGCGCCGTTGCTCAACGTTATGCGGCGTCAGCGGCAGAATCCACCACCGAGAGTTGCGCAGACCGAAGATTCGTTGCGTGTGGGCGGTGCGGAGCTGAGATTCGTTGCGTTTGTGGCCTGCGGCCCGCCAAACGCCTCGCGGCCCGCGCGATCGGGGCCTCGGGCCTGCTCGATCGGGCCGGCCGGGAAATGCGTCGGGGCCCGGCGGTGACCGGGCCCCGAAGACACTTCAGGGGCGGCGAACCGCCGCCCCTGAAAGGGTGTCGCCCGGCCGGTGAACCACCGGATGATCGGGCTGCCGGCGAACCGCCGGCTGTTCGCCGGTGCATCACCGGCGAGCGGAACAGTGCCCGCTAGAAACGATCCACAAACTGTGAGTCAAGCCACTCTCGGAAGCGCTGCACCCAGTCCCCGTCGGTGGTCGGCCAGTCGAACTGGCCGGTCATCGCCAGCACCCCGATCACGACCGCGGCCAGCCCGATCAGCACGCCGAAGAGCGCGTCGGTCTTGCCGGCGACGTGCCGACGGCGGGTGGCCATCAGGCCGAGCACCGAGAGCACCGCACCGAACGCGCCGAGCCCGATGCCGTACCCGGCCAGGGTCCCGGTCAGCACGAACATCGCACCGGCGACCGAGACGATCAGGCCGAGGGTGGCGAGCAGGCTGGCCCGCGGCTTCGGGCCACGCGTCACCGGCGGCTCGGGGGCGGTCGTGCCGGGGGTCGGGTCGACGGGGCGGTCCGTGGTGGCCCGGTCCGTGGTGGCCCGGTCCGTGGTGGCCCGGTCGGTGGTGTCGGGCCGACGGGTGGTGCTGTCGAGGTCGGCGTCCCGCTCGGCGGTGCGCGCCGTGGTCGGGACGACGGCGGTCTCCGCCCTCTCGACGGTGCGAGGCTCGGGTGCGACCGGGCGGGCCGTGTTGTTCAGGGGCTCGGGCGCGACGGGACGGGTCGTGCCGTTCACGGGCTCGGGTGCGACCGGGCGGGCGGTGCCCCGGGGCTCGGTCTCCGCCGGTCGCGCGGTGGCGGCTCGGGCCACCGCCGCCCGCTCGTTGGCCCGCCGCTCGGCCTCGCTGACCTGGCCGTCGGTCGAGCCGCTGCTGCCGTACGCCGTCTGGTTGGCGTCCCGATCGGTGACCACCGGGCGGCCGACGCCGTCGTCGGACTGGCCCGTCTCGGTGACCGGGGCGTCGCGGCCGTCCACGCGGCCGTCGAGGTTCTCGTCCCGCGTCGGCGCCGGCTCGGACCGGCGGGACAGCGAAGGAATCCTGACCACTACACACCTCCTGTTGAATGCGTGGTGGCCGACGAAGAGGGTGGCACCCACGCGGTGTCGCCTCTCGAATACCCACTTGGGCGTTTCCTGACACCAATCCTGGGTAGGGCCGCCGAGACCAGCCCTGCCTGTTGGACGAACACCTCCCGCTTGTCGACGGCCAGGCCCTTGTCGTTCAGCACGTAGCCCGTCAACCAGACCCACCCGTGGTAGGTCGGACGCGCGTCCACGCTCACCAGTCGAAGGCGCAGCGCCCGGTCACCCGTGAACTGCACCGAGCACGCCTCGCCGATCAGCAGCAGGTCGCCGGGCTTCAGGTCGGTCACGTCGGCCAGTGCCCACGGTTGATCGGGATGCGGTGGCGGGCCCGGCAGGGCAGGTCCGCGCCGCAGCGGCACACAGTGCGCCAGCGCGTCCAACTCCAGACGGGCCGGTGTCGACGGGCGAGGGTCAGCGCGGTGACCAAGACGTATTCGTTGTACGACACGCGCACGGTGGCGTCCTTCCCGATGAATAGCGTCTCGCCGGCCCATGGCTAATAAGCGCGCGTGTGGCAGCGGGCTATTGTCGACGCCATTCCCGACGCCAATTCTGGGATTTCCTGATGCGTGACAGCATGTTCCACGCTGGCCACCTTGTGCAACGTCCACACCCGCCCTAACCTCAGGCCATATCGACGCACGAGGAATGGTAAGGAAATGCGTGCAGGGCGAAACATTCGGTGTTGCAGGAGGAGAGCGGTGATGTTGCATGGCGGATGAAACAATCGGGTCCACGGTGCCTCGGCGGCAACTCGGGCGGCTGCTCACGCAGCTCCGCGAGGATGCCTCGGTGACGCTGGACGCCGCAGCCGAAGCACTGGACTGCTCCCGGCAGAAGGTGTGGCGCATCGAGAAGGGGTTGGTTCCGGTGCGCGTGGTGGACGCCCGAGCGATGTGCGCTCTCTATCGGGTGACCGACGCCATGGGGGAGATCGTCGCCGGCCTCGCGAAAGAGACTCGCGCCAGGGGTTGGTGGCATTCGTACGGTGATGTCGTCCCGTCGTGGTTCTCGCTGTACGTCGGCCTGGAATCGTCAGCCACGCTGATTCGCCGGTATGACTCGGAGCTGATCCCCGGGCTTCTGCAAACCCGGGAGTACGCCAGCGAGCTGTTCCGCCGGAAGAATCCGACGATGCGTGCCGAGGATCGGGAAGAGTTGGTGGAGGTGCGGCTGCAACGGCAGGGCATCCTCGTTCGCCGGCTGCCCACCGCGCCCACCCTGCGGGTCGTCCTGAGCGAGGCCGTGCTGCGGCGCACGATCCCCGACCGCCGGGCGATGGATCGGCAGTTGCGCCACCTGCTCGACGTGGCCGTGCTGCCGAACGTGAGTCTGCGGGTGTTGCCGCTCGCCGCCGGTCCGCCGTTGGCCAGCGAGACCGGCACCTTCGTCCTGCTGGACTTCCCGCAGGCGTTCGGCAGGGCGTCGACCGAGCCGACCACCGTCTATCTGGAGAACATCACCGGAGCGTTGTATCTGGACAAGCCGGCCGAGGTGGCCGCCTTCGAACATGTCTGGTCGGACCTGGAAGCGCTCGCGTCGGGTGAGGCAGAATCAGAGAAAATGATTACTTCGATCATCGAGGAGCATCATGACTGACCTTGCCGGTGCCACCTGGCGCAAGAGCACCCGCAGCGGCGGGAGCGGCGGTGACTGCGTCGAGGTTGCCGACAACCTGCCTGGCGTCGTGGGCGTACGGGACAGCAAGGACCCGAGCGGTCCGGCCCTGACCTTCGCCCCGGCCACCTGGGCCGCGTTCGTGGCCGGCGTCAAGGAGCAGCGCCAGGGCTGACCGTCTCGCCACCTCGATCAACCCACCGCCGGCACGCGACTCGATCAGCGCGCGGCCCGGCCCGGCGGGGCTGGCTATCCTTGGCACCTGTGCCAGAAGGACACACGATCCATCGCCTGGCGGCCCGGCACGCCGAACTGTTCGCCGGGGACAAGCTGCACGCCGCGAGCCCGCAGGGCCGCTTCGCCGACGGTGCCGCCCGGCTCTCCGGGACCGTGCTGGAGAGCACCGAGGCGTACGGAAAGCACCTGCTGCACCACTACGCCGGCGAGCTGACGCTGCACGTACACCTCGGGTTGTACGGCAAGTTCGCCGACGGGCCGGGGGAGCCGCCGGAGCCGGTCGGTCAGGTGCGGCTGCGGCTGGCCAGCGACCGGCACTGGCTCGACCTGCGCGGGCCGACCGCCTGCGAGCTGCTCACCCCACCCGAGGTGGCCGCGCTGCGGGATCGCCTCGGGCCGGATCCGTTGCGCGGCGACGCCGACCCGGAGCGTGCGTACGCCCGGATCGCCCGCAGCCCCACACCTCTCGCCGCGCTGCTGCTGGACCAGTCGGTGGTGGCCGGCACCGGCTTGATCTTCGTGACCGAGGCGCTGTTCCGGGCAGGTCTGCCGCCCACGATGCCGGGCCGACAGCTGACCAGACCCGGCTGGGACGCGCTCTGGGCCGACCTGGTCGGGCTGATGCGGCTCGCCGTCGAGCAGGGCCGGATCGACACGGTTCGCGACGCGCACCTGCCGGAGGCGATGGGCCGACCGGCGCGCGTGGACCGGCACGGTGGCGAGGTGTACGTCTACCGCCGCCCCGGCGCACCCTGCCACGTCTGCGGCACCGAGATCAGCCGCGGCGCCTTAACCGGCCGCAACCTCTACTGGTGCCCTACCTGCCAGCCCAGCTAACCCGCCCCACCC
>NZ_JAGPXW010000051.1:0-29463 GCF_018070365.1 Micromonospora sp. D93
CTACTTCTGCGACCCCCACAGTCCCTGGCAACGCGGCACCAACGAGAACACCAACGGGCTCTTGCGCCAGTACTTCCCCAAGGGCAGCTACGACTTCCGCACCATCGACCAGAACGGCCTGGACAACGTCGCCCACGAACTCAACACCCGACCCCGCGAAACGCTGGGCTGGGCCACCCCAACCCAACGCCTCGCGGAAGTCATCGCGCCCTAACGATTGCACTCAACCCTTGACCCCAAGCCGAGTGGGATGACGCTAACTTCATGATCACCGAGGTTCGGGGTGGTGGGTGGGGCCTAGGTTGGCGGGATGACTGTGGTGTGGGTGGTGGTCGGGGTCTTTGTTGTGGTGGCGGGTGTGGCGTTTGGCGTTGTGGCGCGGCGGGGGCGGATTCGTGAGGTTGAGGGTGACGACCCTCGGGCTGGGCGGGACGCTCGGGCGCGGCAGCAGCGGTACGAGGCCGAGCGGCACGGTGACCAGGGCGACACGTGGCAGCGCGGCCGGGAGTCGGGCGGGTGACCGGCAGCGCCCCGAACCGCGGCGCGTGAACCGTTCGGCCACCTCGTGCGTGAATCGGTGATGGGCGTGGCGGTCGTATCGTCGGGGTACAGCGCAGCGCGAGCACCGACATCTGGGGAGGCACAGTGGCGGCACGGTTCGGACGCGACGCGCGGGGCCCGTTGGCGGGTCTGCTGATCGCCGCCCTGGTCTCGCTCGCCTGCGCCGGCGGTGGGCTGGCCGAGCCGGAGGCCGAGCGCCCCGGGGCGAAGCCGCCGGCCGCCTCGCCGGGGCCGAGCACCACCCGAGCCGACAGCACCACAAGCGTCGCCGAGTTCGAGCAGGACGTCGCCGACGCGCAGGCGGTCGCCGAGCGGTACTGGGCGGCCCAGTTCAAGGAATCCGGGCAGCGGTTCCGACCGATCCGGCGGATCACCCCGTACCAGCGCGACGGCGAGGTGTCCTGCGGCGGCCAACCGTTGCCCCGTAACAACGCCGTCTACTGCTCGCAGGGCGACTTCATCGCGTACGACGTCGCCTGGTCGGTCGCGGCGTTCCGCCAGGTCGGCGACGCGTTCGTGTTCTACCTGCTCGGGCACGAGTACGCGCACGCCATCCAGGTGCGGCTCGGCATCAACTACAGCTTCACCATCCAGCAGGAGTTGCAGGCCGACTGCATGGCCGGGGCGTACCTCGGCGACTCGGTGCGCTCGGGTGCCCTGACCCTCGCCGAGGGCGACCTGGACGAGTTCCGGGAGGGGGTGGCGGCGGTCGGTGACGACCCGGACCAGCCGTGGTTCGCGGAAGGGGCGCACGGCACCGCCGAGCAGCGCACCGACATGTTCTTCCGGGGGTACGAGGGTTCCCTGAAGGAGTGCGACCTGGGCTGAGCGGGGGGTTGCCCGGATCACCCTGGCGCCCGTTGCCGCCACCGGCCACCGGCGGTGCTGGCAGGATCGCCGGTGTCGGTCACGACCCTGGAGGTTCCGCTGAGCAGCCATCACCCCGCCGCTGTGCTCTTCGACATGGACGGCACGTTGGTCGACAGCGAGAAGCTGTGGGACGTCGCGTTGCAGGAACTCGCGAAGGAGTACGGCGGGGAACTGTCCGTCGACGCCCGCCAGTCGATCATCGGCACCGCCATGGCCGAGTCGATGCGCATCCTGCACGACGACCTGGGGCAGCCCGAACGGGATCCGGAGATCAGCGCGGCGTGGATCAACACCCGGATCCTGGAGCTGTTCCGTAGCGGTCTGCCCTGGCGGCCGGGAGCCTTCGAGCTGTTGAGCGCGGTTCGCGCGGCGGGAATCCCCACGGCGCTGGTCACCTCCAGCCCTCGGGCGCTGGTCGAGATCGCCCTGGACACCCTCGGTCGGGACAACTTCGACACGGTCGTCGCCGGCGACGAGGTGGTGGCGGCCAAGCCGCATCCCGAGCCCTACCTGACCGCGGCCCGGCTGCTGGGCGTGCCGATCGAGCGTTGCGTGGCGATCGAGGACTCACCGACCGGGGTGGCCAGCGCGCTCGCCTCGGGCGCGGCGGTGCTTGCCGTACCGGCGGAGGTGGCGTTGCCGAGCACTGTCGGCGTACACCAGGTGGAGAGCCTGACCGGCGCGGACCTCGACCTGCTCGCGGCGCTGCTGACCGATCGGGCCGCGGCCTGAACACAAGAAGCGGGCCCTGCTGACGCCAGCGCGTCAGCAGGGCCCCCTTCTTGTCCCGATCAGTCGTGGGCGATGGCGCCCAGGACGTTGATCCGGGCCGCCCGGACGGCCGGGAGCACCGCGGCCACCACGCCGATGATGGCGGCGAGGCCGAGGAAGACACCCATCTGCCCCCAGGGCAGGATCAGGTCGGTGATGCCCTCGTCCTTGAGGGCCTCGACCACGGCGGCGCCGAGGCCGGTGCCCACCACCACGCCGAGCAGCGCGCCGAACACCGAGATCACCACCGCCTCCACGGTGATCATGCCCATGGTCTGCCCCCGGCGTAGGCCGATCGCCCGCAGCAGACCCAACTCGCGGGTCCGCTCCAGCACCGACAGCGCCAGGGTGTTGATGATGCCGAGCACGGCGATCACGATGGCCAGCGCGAGCAGGATCTGGATCATCGTGAGCAGGCCGTCGAGCGAACTCGTCTGCTGCTTGATGAACGCGTCCCGGTCGGCCACCGACACCTCGGGGCTGTCCGCGAGCAACGCCTCCACCTGCGGCTGAACGTCGGACACCCGGGTGCCCGGGTCCAGCTGGATGAAGCCCTGGATGGGCTGCGGGATGGCGAAGTCCTTCGCCGCGGTCGCCGGCAGCGTCACCGGGTTGGTCAGCTGCGACGACTCGTAGATACCGCTGATCGTGTACGTGCGCTCCTCGCCCCGGGTCAGCTGCACCTTCACCGTCGAGCCCACCGACCAACCACGGGACGTGGCAGTGTCGGAACTCGCCAGCATCTGGGTCGGCCCGAGCCGGTCGATGTCACCGGCGGTCGGCTTCGCGCCGAAGATCTGCCGCAGCGACGCCACGTCGCTGCTCGCCGCCACCCAGGTGCTCTCGCCGTCGATCCTTCCCATGTCGCCGTACTCGCCGTCGACCAACCGCACACCGGGCAGGGCCTTGGCCCGGTCCAGCACACCCGGGTCGAAGGTCGGCGGACGCGGGCCAGCCTGCTGGCCGGCGATCACCAGCTCGGCCTTGATGGTGTCCTGGGCGAGGGCGCTGATGCTGCCCTTGGCCGAGTCGAGGATGACCGTGACGCCGGTGACCAGCGCGATGCCGACCATCAGCGCGGCGGCCGTGATGGCCGTCCGGCGCGGGTTGCGCCCGGAGTTGAGCCGGCCCAGCTTGCCCGGCACCGACCAGGAGAAGATCGCGCCGAGCAGGCTCACCACCGGCCGGCTGATCAGCGGGGTCAGCAGCGCCACCCCGATGAAGGCGAACAGCACCCCACCGAGGATGGTGGACAGCGTCTGACCGCCTGCGTTGCCGCTGAGCCCGAGGAACAGCAGCACCGCGCCGACACCGGTGACCAACGAGCCGGCCACGGTGATCTTGGTCAACGGCCGGTCCGGGGTGGCCACGTCCTGCATGGCCGCGATCGGCGGGATGCGGGACGCCCGAAGCGCCGGCAGCAACGCCGCCACCACGGTGATCACCAGACCGACGCCGAACGAACCGATCACCGCCGCCGCCGGTACGCCGATCCCGGCCAGGGTGAGCCCACCGGCGAGCTTGCCGAACAGGAACGCCAGCAGCGCGCCCACCCCGATGCCGGCAGCCAGGCCGAGCACCGACGCGATCAACCCCACCGCGATGGCCTCCAGGACCACCGAACCGATGATCTGCCGGCCGCTGGCCCCGATGGCGCGCATCAGCGCCAACTCCCGGGTCCGCTGCGCCACGATGATCGAGAAGGTGTTCAGGATCAGGAAGGTGCCCACCAGCAGCGCCACCGCGGCGAAGCCGAGCAGGATCTTGTTGAAGAAGGACAGGCCCTCCTTCAGACTGGCCGAGGCGTCCGCGGCCACCTGCTCACCGGTCTTCACCTCGAAGTCCGCGCCCAGGGTGCGGGCCACGTCGTCGCGCAGCGTCTCGTCGGAGACCCCGCCGGCGGCCTGCACGGTGATGCTGCTGTACACGTCCGGCTCGCCCAGCATCAGTCGCTGCGCCACGGGCGTGGTGAAGAAGACCTCGTTGACCCCGCCGATCGAGTCCCGGTCACCGCTGTAACCGAAGACGCCAACCAGTGTGAAATCCCGCTTCTTCGACTCGAACGCGGTGAGTACGCCGACCTTCTGGCCAACCTGCACCTTCGCGGCCGTGGCCAACGCCTTGTTGATGACGATCTCGTCCTCGGCCTGCGGCGCGCGCCCCTCGCGCAGTCGCAGCAATTCGCTCTCGCCGGTCCAGTTCTCACCCAACTGCGGCGGGCCGAACGAGGTGACCACCTTGCCGTTGCTACCGATCACCCGGGCGCCGTCGGCGTTCACGATGCCGGTCGCCGAGGCCGCCCCCGGCACCTGCTTCACCCGGTCCACCAGCGCGGCCGGCAACGGGGCGACGGTCTGCTCGCCCTCCATCTCGTTGACCTGCACCTTCGGCTTCGCCGCGACGTTCACGTCGATCTCGGAGAAACCGTCGGCGAAGACCGAGTCGAAGGAACGACCCAACGTGTCGGTGAGCACGAACGCGCCGGAGACGAACATCACCCCGAGCACCACCGCCAGGCCCGACAGGATCAGCCGGACCTTACGGGCCAGCAGACTCTTCAGCGTCGCGCGGAACATCAGTTGCCCACCTCGGCCGCAGTGTCCAGCTTTTTCATGGTGTCCAGCACCGTCTCGGCGGTCGGCTCGATCAGCTCCGAGACGATCTCGCCGTCGGCGAGGAAGACCACCCGGTCGGCGTACGCGGCGGCCGTCGGGTCGTGGGTGACCATCACGATGGTCTGGCCGTGCTCCCGCACCGAGTTGCGCAGGAAGTTGAGCACCTCCGCGCCGGAGCGCGAGTCCAGGTTGCCCGTCGGCTCGTCCGCGAAGATCACCTCGGGGCGGGAGACCAGCGCCCGCGCGCACGCCACCCGCTGCTGCTGCCCACCGGAGAGCTGCGCCGGCCGGTGGTCCAGCCGGTCCTTCAGACCCACCGTCTCGATCACCGTGTCGTACCAGGCCGGGTCCGGCTTGCGCCCGGCGATCGACAGCGGCAACAGGATGTTCTCCTTGGCGGTCAGCGTCGGCAGCAGGTTGAACTGCTGGAAGATGAAGCCCACCTTGTCGCGCCGCAGCTTCGTCAGCCCCGCGTCGCCGAGCCCCGTGACGGTCGTCTCACCGATCGCCACCGTCCCCCGGGTCACCGAATCCAGGCCGGCCAGGCAGTGCATCAGCGTCGACTTACCGGAACCCGACGGGCCCATGATCGCAGTGAAGCGGCCACGTTCGAACTCGGCGCTGACCCCCCGCAGCGCGATGACCTGAGCCTCGCCGCTGCCGTACACCTTCCACACGTCGTTCGCCCGGGCCGCGGCCTGCGCATGCTGGCCTACCGTCGCGGTCACGTCATCTACCTCTTCCGTCTGTCCGAAAATGCACGCCGCCCCCCGATGGTCCGGCGCGACTGTTCAATCATCGGTGCTGCAAACGCCTGCCCCGTCCGACCCTGGGGGGACCCGGCGCGGATTTCCCGCTGCGGGTGCACCCCCATGTCGAATCAGGGTTGCCCCTGAGTCGACGGCCGGTCGACCGTTTTTCCCCATGGCGCGCGGCAGCACCGACACTTCCACCTGACGCCACAGGAGGGTCAACCGAACTGAGCCATCTCCGGTCACGGTAGGTGACGATGGCAACGGCAGCCGTCCCCCCACGGAGGGATCTTCGAGTACGCCGGGTGAGGTACCCGGGCCGGTCCGGCTACGCCCGGGGGCGGACCAGCCCCGACTCGTACGCCAGCACCACCGCCTGCACCCGGTCGCGCAGCCGAAGCTTGGTCAGCACGTGCCCGACGTGGGTCTTGATGGTGGTCTCGCTCACCGACAGGACCCTCGCGATCTCGGCGTTGGACAGCCCCCGGGCCACCTGCACGAGCACCTCGCGCTCCCGGTCGGTGAGCGCGCTGAGCGCCGCCGACGGCGTCGCCGCCGGGTCAGGCAGCAGCTCGGCGAAGCGGTCCAGCAGTCGCCGCAGGATCCGAGGTGTCACCACCGCGTCCCCACCGGCGACCGTGCGGATCGCCGCGATCAGGTCCTCGGCCGGCACGTCCTTGGCCAGGAACCCGCTGGCACCGGCCCGCAACGCACCCACCACGTATTCGTCCAGGTCGAAGGTGGTGAGCACCAACACCCGTACCGGCAGTCGGGCGTCGACGATCGCCCGGGTCGCCGCCACCCCGTCCATCCGGGGCATCCGGATGTCCATCAGAACGACGTCGGGCAGCAGCCGGCGGGACAACTCCACCGCCTCCACGCCGTCACCGGCCTCCGCCACCACGTCCAGGTCGCTCTCGGCGCCCAGCACCATCCGGAACCCGGTCCGCAGCAGCGGCTGGTCGTCGGCGAGCAGGATCCGTACCGGCCGCGCCGAGGGCGCCTGATCGCTCATCTCGTCCTCCGTCCCGCCGACGTCGTGGCGCGCACCGGTCATCCTCGCGCACCGGAGCAGGTGCGTCGCGGATCACCGTAGAGGCCGGCCGGTCGCCCTGTCCCGACCGCGGCGGCACCGTTGCGGTCGGGTTTCCGGCGTCGGCCAGCGGCGGGCGACCCCGGCGGCCTGAGTCGCCGCGCCGGGCGTACGCGTCGGTCAGCGGACCGTCACTCGTCGGCGCCCGGCGCCACCGGGGTGGACCGGGAGTCACGCAGCGGGTCGGCGCTCGCCGCGGCGACCGGGAACGGCGGCGGGGTGCCGCCGAAGCTGGGACACAGCGCCTGGTGGCTGCACCAGTCGCAGAGCCGGCTCGGCCGGGGCCGGAAATCCTGCCGGGCGGTGGCCTGCTCGATCGCCCGCCACAGCGCCACCACGGTGCGCTCGAAGCGGACCAGCTCGTCGGCGTCCGGCGTGTAATCCAACACCTCGGCGTCGCGCAGGTAGAGCAGCCGCAGCACCCGGGGCACCACCCCCCGGGTGCGCCACAGCACCAGGGCGTAGAACTTCAGCTGGAACAGCGCCCGCGCCTCGAACGCCTCCCGTGGAGCGCCGCCGGTCTTGTAGTCGACCACTCGCAGCGCGCCGTCCGGAGCGACGTCGAGCCGGTCGAGGTAGCCCCGGATCAGCAACTCCTCGTCGACGACCGCGGAGATCAGGCTCTCGCGCTCGGCCGGCTCCAGCCGGGTCGGGTCCTCCACCGCGAAGTAACCCTGCAACAGCCCGGCGGCGGAGCGGAGGAACTCCACCGGGCCGGCCGGCTCCGCGCCGTCGAAGATCGCGGCCAGCTCCGGCTGCTCGGTGACCAGCCGGTCCCACTGGGGTGCCACCAGGTCACCGGCCGCCTCCGGGGTGCGGCCGGTGGCGGGCAGGTCGAACAGGCGCTCCAGCACCGCGTGCACCAACGTGCCCCGGGCCTGCTCGATGGTGGTGCGCTCGGGCAGCCGGTCGATGCTGCGGAACCGGTAGAGCAGCGGGCAGGTCTTGAAATCCGCCGCCCGCGACGGGGACAGCGAGGCCCGCACCGTCGGCGGCGCCTGCGCCGCGGGGGAGGGTTGGGAGGTGGTGACCGATTCCGCCGTCATGTCGGCAAAGGTTAGGGCACCGGTGTGACACCGACCGCCGCCCGCCCCGCACAGGGACGGTCCGTAGCATCGTGGCGATGGAGCAGACAACCCGGCCGCCGCGCCGACCAGACCGACGCCTCGGCCTGAACGTCGGCCGGGTGTTCGGGGTGCCGCTGCACCTCAACGGCTCCATGGTCCTGCTCGCGGTGCTCATCGCGGTGCTGTACGGCGAGTTCGCCCGCCGACAACTGGACCTGCCGCAGCTCAGCGGCTACCTGATCGGCTTCGGGTTCGTCGTGTCGCTGCTCGGTTCGGTGCTGCTGCACGAGCTGGGCCACGCCCTCACCGCCCGCCGGTACGGCATCGGTGTGCGCGGGATCACCCTGGAGCTGCTCGGCGGCTACACCGAGATGGACCGGGACGCCCCGTCGCCCCGCGTCGACCTGCTGGTCTCGCTGGCCGGCCCGGCGGTCTCCGCGGTGCTCGGCGTTCTGGCGGTCGCCGCCACGCTCGCCCTGCCCGAGGGGACCGTGGCCCACCAGCTCGCCTTCCAGCTCGCGGTCAGCAACGTCATCGTGGCGGTGTTCAACAGCCTGCCCGGGCTGCCGCTCGACGGCGGTCGGGCGTTGCGCGCCGCGGTGTGGGGGCTGACCCAGGACCGGCACCTCGGCACCGAGGTCGCCGGGTGGGCCGGCCGGATCGTCGCCGTCGGCACCGCCGCCCTGGTCGTGCTCCTCACCGTTGAGCGGCGTCTGGCACCGCTGGCGCTGCCGCTGATGCTGCTGGTCGCCGTCACCCTCTGGCGCGGCGCCGGGCAGTCGATCCGGGCCGCCCGGGTCAGCCGCCGATTCCCACTGATCGACCTCGCCCGGCTGGCCCGTGCGGTCTGGCCCGTGGCCACCGGCACGCCCCTGGCCGAGGCCCAGCGCAGACGCGCCGAGAGCGGGCAGCCCGACGCGGCGCTGCTGGTCACCGACTCCACCGGTCGACCGGTGGCGCTGGTCGACCCGGCCGCCGCCGACGCGGTGCCGGTCGAGCGCCGACCGTGGCTGGCGGTGGACGCCGTCGCCCGGTCGCTGGGCACACTTCCCACGTTGCCGGTCGGGTGGGACGGCGAGCGGGTGATGGAGGCCGTACAGACCCACCCGGGCGCGCAGTACGTGGTGACGTCAGGCGAAGATGTCGTCGGCATTCTGCACATCGCGGACCTGGCACAGCTCCTCGAACCCAACCGGAAGATGACACCGTGACCGCAACTCCCTCCACCGTCGCCGCCGACCCCGCCACCCCGGCGCTGACACCCGTGCACCGGGGGCCGTTCCGGCCCGGCGACCGGGTCCAGCTGACCGACCCCAAGGGGCGGATGCACACAGTGACGCTGGAGCCCGGCAAGGAGTTCCACACCCACCGCGGCATCCTGGCGCACGACGCGCTGATCGGGCTCCCCGACGGCAGCGTGGTGACCACCTCCGGTGGCGGCACCGCGTTCCTGGCCCTGCGGCCGCTCCTGTCGGACTATGTGCTGTCCATGCCGCGGGGCGCCCAGGTGATCTACCCGAAGGACTCCGCGCAGATCGTCGCGATGGGCGACATCTTCCCCGGCGCCAAGGTCCTCGAGGCCGGCGCCGGCTCCGGCGCGCTGAGCTGCTCCCTGCTGCGTGCCGTCGGCACCGAGGGCGAGCTGCACTCGTTCGAGCTGCGCGACGACTTCGCCCAGATCGCCAAGCGCAACGTCGAGGCGTTCTTCAACGGGCCGCACCCCTCGTGGAACCTGCACGTCGGTGACGTCGCGCAATGCCAGGAGACCGGCTTCGACCGGATCATCCTGGACATGCTGACCCCCTGGGAGACCCTCGACATGGTCGAGCGGGCGCTGGTGCCCGGTGGGGTGTTCATCGGCTACGTCGCCACCACACCGCAGCTCTCCGAGCTGGTGGAGGCGCTGCGCGAGCGCGGCGGCTGGACCGAGCCGCGGGCCTGGGAGTCCCTGGTGCGCGACTGGCACGCCGAGGGCCTCGCCGTCCGCCCGGACCACCGGATGATCGCGCACACCGCCTTCCTGGTGTCCGCGCGCAAGCTGGCCCCGGGGGTCACCGCGCCGCCGCGCCGCCGCAAACCGAGCAAGGGCACCGAGGCGTACGTGCAGCGCCGCCAGGACCTGCGCGAGGCGGAGGCGGCCCGACAGGCCGCTGCCGCCCAGGCGGCCGGCGCGCAACCCAACGGTGCGGGGGAGATGGACAGGCCGTGACCAACGAGCTGGGTGTCGGCAGCGCCGAGCAGGGGGAGACGCTGGCATGAGCCGACCGGGCTACGGCGGTGGAGACCTCCCCGCGGTCTTTCCCGACTGGTCGCCCTACCAGGATCTGGAGTCGGCGGCGCGGGCCTACCTGCGCGACCCGGACGTCGCCCTGGAGGCGCTCGGCGGCGTGCTGCGCGGCGCGTCGGTGCTCGGCTTCACCCTGGAACGCTTCGTCAACGAGGTCAACGGGGTGTGGCAGGAGGTAGTGGTCTGCGACGGCAGCCGGCTCATCCTCTGGCACGGCGAGGACGTGCCGCCGGAGGAGGGCCCGCCGGGCTCGATGACCTCGTCGCTGCGCGTGGTGCCGATCTCCACAGTCACCGAGGTGGGCTGCCGGCGGCGGCTCAACCGTGCCGAGAGCGGCGAGATCCGGGTCGACAGCATCGACGTCTACCTGCTGCTCACCTCGTTGGACGAGGCGCCGCCGAGCGAGGAGATGGTGGGCACGCCCCGGCACGACGCGCTGCGCTTCGGCAAGACCCTCGACGACGGCGGGGCCGGGCAGATCGCCCGGTTGGAGGAGTTCGCGCGGTTGGTCGCCTCGGTGGTCGGCCGTCCGATGCTCTGAGGCGTACCCCGAACTGGGGCCGGCCGGGCCGCGCGGCCCGGCCGGTGGGTCAGTCTTCCTCGGCGTCCGGGCCGGCGACCTCGACGCCGTCGCCGCGCACCACGTGGATGCAGTCGCCCGGGCATTCCTTCGCGGAGTCGATCACCTCGAGTCGCAGGTGCGCGGGGACGTCGACCCGGCTGCCCGGCGCCATCCGCAGCTCACCGTCGACGCCCTTGACGTAGGCCAGGCCGTCGATGTCGAACTCGAACACCTCCGGCGCGTACTGAACGCAGAGCCCGTCGCCCGTGCAGAGATCCTGGTCGACCCAGACCTGCAACTCGTCGGTCGCGACCTCGGCCACCTGTGCACCCCCCATGTTCTCCCGTGCCACGCTCCGACGGTACCCGAACGCCGGTAACGGCCCGTCAGGCCACCCTTGGCGATCAAGGTTCGGTGACGAGGGTGTTGCGTGGGACCGAATCGGCCTCATAGCGGCTAGTGTTAGGGCAGAACGTTCAAGCCCCCCGGGGAGGTGGGACGTGGCAGCACGTAGCGACGACGCGGACTCGCGCGCCGCACGGTGGGAGAAGGAAGCCCACGATCTCTCCACGCAGGTCGCGTTCCTGCAAGAGGAACTCGCCCTGGTGCGGCGCAAGTTGACCGAAAGCCCCCGACACGTCCGGCAGCTCGAAGAGCGGCTGGCGGCCACCCAGGCACAGTTGTCGCGGCTGACCGAGAACAACGACCGGCTGGTGAGCACCCTCAAGGAGGCTCGCACGCAGATCGTGACGCTCAAGGAGGAGATCGACCGGCTCGCGCAACCGCCGAGTGGGTACGGCGTCTTCCTGGCCAAGCACGAGGATGGCACGGTGGACGTCTTCACCGGCGGCCGCAAACTACGGGTCGCGGTCTCGCCCTCGCTCGACGTGGGTGACCTGCGGCGCGGCCAGGAGGTCCTGCTCAACGACGCGCTCAACATCGTGGACGCGTTCGGCTACGAGCGGGTCGGCGAAGTGGTGATGCTCAAGGAGATCCTGGAGGGGCCGAACGGCGGGCCGGGCGACCGGGCGCTGGTGGTCTCCCACTCCGACGAGGAGCGCATCGTGCACCTCGCCGAGACGCTCATCGGTTCGGCGATCCGGGCCGGCGACTCGCTCATGATCGAGCCCCGCTCGGCGTACGCGTACGAGCGGATCCCGAAGAGCGAGGTCGAGGAGCTGGTCCTGGAGGAGGTGCCCGACGTCGACTACGGCGACATCGGTGGCCTCCAGTCGCAGATCGAGCAGATCCGCGACGCGGTGGAGCTGCCGTTCCTGCACGCGGACCTGTTCCGTGAGCACCAGCTCCGCCCACCCAAGGGCATCCTGCTCTACGGCCCGCCCGGCTGTGGCAAGACGCTCATCGCCAAGGCGGTGGCCAACTCGCTGGCCAAGAAGATCGCCGAGCGCCAGGGCAAGGAGAAGCACACCAGCTTCTTCCTCAACATCAAGGGCCCCGAGCTGCTCAACAAGTACGTCGGTGAGACCGAGCGGCACATCCGGCTGATCTTCCAGCGCGCCCGGGAGAAGGCCGGCGAGGGCACGCCGGTGATCGTGTTCTTCGACGAGATGGACTCGATCTTCCGGACCCGCGGCTCCGGTGTCTCCTCCGACGTGGAGAACACCATCGTCCCGCAGCTGCTCAGCGAGATCGACGGCGTGGAGGGGCTGGAGAACGTCATCGTCATCGGCGCCTCCAACCGGGAAGACATGATCGACCCGGCGATCCTGCGCCCCGGTCGCCTCGACGTGAAGATCAAGATCGAGCGACCGGACGCCGAAGCGGCCAAGGACATCTTCTCCAAGTACATCCTCTCCGGGCTGCCCCTGCACCCGGACGACCTGGCCGAGCACGGCAGCGACGCCCAGGCCACCGTCGCGGCGATGATCGACGCCGTGGTGCTGCGGATGTACTCCGAAACCGAGGAGAACCGGTTCCTCGAGGTCACCTACGCCAACGGTGACAAGGAAGTCCTCTACTTCAAGGACTTCAACTCCGGCGCGATGATCCAGAACATCGTCGACCGGAGCAAGAAGATGGCCATCAAGGAGTTCCTCACCTCGGGCCGCAAGGGGCTGCGCCTGCAGCACCTGCTCGACGCCTGCGTCGACGAGTTCCGCGAGAACGAAGACCTCCCCAACACGACCAACCCCGACGACTGGGCGCGCATCTCCGGCAAGAAGGGCGAGCGGATCGTCTACATCCGCACGCTCGTCTCCGGCGGCAAGGGCGCCGAGGCCGGCCGGTCCATCGAGACCGCCAGCAACACCGGCCAGTACCTCTGACCCCAACAGCGAGGGTGTCCGCCGTCCGGCGGGCACCCTCGTCTGCTGTTGTGGCAGGCGTCGGTCAGGCAGCGAAGATCCACCGCTTCGACACCACGTAGTTCGCCGCCGACAACGACGCCGTCACCAGCAGCTTCGCCAGCAGGTACGGCGTGCCCGCCCAGGTCAGCGCGGACACCAGCACCACGTTGGCGGTCAGGTTGGCGAGTACCAGCGCGAAGTAGCGCCCCACCTGCGGCACCATCTGCGCGGACGAGCCGAACGACCACGCCCGGTTCAGCCCGAAGTTGACCCAGAACGAGGTCAAAAATGACATGCCGGCCGCAACCGGCAGAACAATCCGGAGAACTCCGTGGTACACGAAGAGTGACCCCGTGTCCACGGCAACGCTCAGACCCCCGACGACCAGGAACCGCACAGCACTGTGTCGGGACAGCTGGCGGACGGAATCGGCAACAGGTGACAGCAAAGAGTTCTCCAAGGGGGGACCCGGAGCGGTGAGGACGACGAGGGAGTCTATCGTCTGTCCATCCACCCAGCGGGGCCTGCCCGCGCGAGCCGCGAGGTTGACGTGCCTGATCCCGGAAGAGTGACGCCACCGGCCACCGGCGGAAGCCCGGCAGCCACCACGAGCGCCGCCCGACGACACTGGGCTCTCGCCTTCGCGGCGTTCTTCCTGATCATCTTCGCCTGGTCGATGGCCGCCCCCTACGACGGCACCCCGGACGAGCGCGAGCACATCGTCCGGGCGGCCGGCGTCGCCGCCGGGCAGATCGCACCCCCGCCAGCCGCCGCCAAGAAGGGCACCGGAGCCTTCCAGACCGTTCCCGGCGGTCTCGTCCGCGAGCAGTGCTGGCAGTTCAAGAAGGAAGTCTCGGCGGCCTGCGCCCAGCCGCCCGGCAGCGACGACACGCCAACCCGGGCTGGCACCGGGGCCGGCCGATACTTCCCCGCCTACTACGCCCTCGTCGGCGCGCCGACGGTGCTCTGGCCCGGCTGGTCCGGTGTCCTGCTCGCCCGCATGATCAGCGCCCTGTGTTGCGCCGCGCTGCTCGCCTGCGCGTACGTCGTGATCCGCAACCGCTCCCGCCGCGGCCTCATGATGGGCGCACTGGTCGTCGTCACCACCCCGATGGCCGTGCACATGGCCAGCGCGGTCAACCCGAACGGCCTGGAGATCGCCGCCGGCATCGCCTTCTTCAGCGCGGTCATCCCCCTGCTGCTCGGCCCACCCGGCCCACGACGCGGCCTCATCCTCCTCGTCGGGATCAGCGCGCTGCTCCTGGCGGTGCTGCGCCAGACCGGCCCGCTCTGGCTGGCGACCGCCTTCGTCGCGTTCGCCTTCCCTTTGCGCCGCGGCAACCTCGTCGGCCTACTACGGGACCGGGCCGCGCAGCTCTGGGCGGGCGGCATCGTCCTGTCCACCCTCGTCGTGCTCGCCTGGTCCTTCCGCCAACAGACCTCCGACCTCGGCAACTACTCCGCCGACCGGCTCACCTACGGGCAGGCGGCGCTGCGTGAGGCCGACCGGTGGCGGGGATACCTCGACCAGATCATCGGTGTCACCTCCTGGCTGGACACCCGGATGCCCGCCCCGCCGTACGTGATCTGGCAGCTCGTCGCCGGAGCCCTGCTGCTCATCGGTGTCGTCTGGGGCAGCACGCTCGACAGGTGGCGCCTGCTCGTGCTGCTCGGCGGCGGCGTGGCCGTCCCCTCCCTCATGCAGATCGCCCTGGTCAACGAGAGCGGCTTCGTCACCCAGGGCCGCTACATGCTGCCCATGCTGGTCGGCGTCCTGCTCTACGCCGCATGGGTCGCCGAACAACGCGGCTTCGAGATCGCGCGGGCCCGGTCGTTCACCCGACTCGCCGTGCTGCTCCTCCTGCCGATCCACCTGTTCTGCCTGGCGTTCACGATGGTCCGCTGGCAGAACGGCCTACCCGCCAACATCGGGCTGAGCAGCCTCAACCCGCTCGCCGGCGACTGGCACCCGGTGGTCGGGTCGGCGATTCCGCTGCTGAGCGCCAGCCTGGGCCTGGTGCTGTTCGGGTGGCTCGTCTGGACCACCCGCTCCGCCGCGAGCGACGAACCGACGCCGACCGTTGAGCGTTCCGACACCGAATCCACCGAACTGTTCCGGCCCGCCGGCACTCACCTACAGAGTGCGGGTGCCCAGGGCGGACTACGCTCGACCTGACGGTGGACCGGGTCGGGCGAGCGAAGCGGGTATGTCGATGAGCGTAAGACGGATCATGGGCACCGAGGTCGAGTACGGCATCTCCGTGCCCGGGCAGGCCGGAGCCAACCCGATGGTCACCTCATCGCAGGTGGTCAACGCCTACGGGGCACGCCCGGAGCTCAACCGGGGCGGCCGGGCCCGGTGGGACTACGAGGAAGAGTCGCCGCTGCGCGACGCCCGCGGCTTCACCTACTCCGGTGCCGCGTACGACCCCGCCGAGGCCCTCGCGGACGAAGACCTCGGCCTGGCCAACGTGATACTCACCAACGGCGCACGGCTCTACGTCGACCACGCCCACCCCGAATACTCCACCCCGGAGGTCACCACCCCCCGGGACATCGTGCGTTGGGACAAGGCCGGCGAGCGGGTGATGGCCGAGGCGTCCCGCCGGGCCGCCACCATCCCGGGCACCCAGCCGATCCACCTCTACAAGAACAACACCGACAACAAGGGCGCCAGCTACGGCGCCCACGAAAACTATCTGATGCGCCGGCAGACGCCGTTCGCCGACATCGTGGCGTACCTGACGCCGTTCTTCGTCACCCGGCAGATCGTCTGCGGCGCCGGCCGGGTCGGCATCGGCCAGGACGGCGGCCAGAGCGGCTTCCAGATCTCCCAACGCGCCGACTTCTTCGAGGTCGAAGTGGGGCTGGAGACCACCCTCAAGCGCCCGATCATCAACACTCGCGACGAGCCGCACGCCGACGCCGACAAGTACCGCCGGCTGCACGTCATCATCGGCGACGCCAACCTCTCCGAGATCTCCACCTACCTCAAGGTCGGCGCCACAGCGCTGATCCTCACCATGATCGAGGAGAAGGCGCTCGGTGCCGACCTCGGCATCGCCGACCCGGTCAGCGAGCTGCGTGCCGTCAGCCACGACCCGTCCCTGACGCACCGCATGCGACTGCGCGACGGCCGCCGGCTCACCGCACTGGACCTGCAATGGGCCTACCTGGAGCGCGTCCGGTCCTTTGTCGACGACCGGTACGGCACGGACGCCGACGAGCAGACCATCGACGTGCTCGACCGCTGGGAGAGCGTCCTGGACCGGCTGGGCCGGGATCCGATGCTCTGCGCCGACGAGCTGGACTGGGTGGCCAAGCTACGGCTGCTGGAGGGCTACCGGGAGCGGGAGAAGCTCGGTTGGGGCTCGCACAAGCTCCAGCTCGTCGACCTTCAGTATTCCGACGTCCGGCCGGAGAAGGGCCTCTACCACCGCCTGGTCAGCCGGGGGGCGATGAAGACGCTGCTCACCGACGACGAGACCCGCACCGCGATGACCGAGCCCCCGGAGGACACCCGGGCCTACTTCCGCGGTCGCTGCCTCGCCCAGTACGCCTCCGAGGTGGTCGCCGCGAGCTGGGACTCGGTGATCTTCGACGTGGGCCGGGAGTCGCTGGTCCGGGTCCCGATGATGGAACCGGAACGGGGCACCCGCGCGCACGTCGGGGCGTTGTTCGATCGCTGCGCCAGCGCCAAGGACCTGCTGGAGACACTGACCGGGGGCTAAGATCCGGTGCCTCCGCCGGCAATCACCGTGTGGCATGCTAGGCCGTCCCCCGATCCGTCGACCCACACGGTGATGCGATGCTCCCCTCAGCCCGGCAGGTTGGCCTGCGTGCGATGACCGCTGTACCGCTGTCGAACGCGTACGCCGGGCGTGCCAACAGTTTCGGCTTCCTGCGGCTCTGCTTCGCCGTAGCGGTCGTCCTCGCGCACACCGCGGTGATCGGGTACGCCCGACCGTTGACCGAGGTCGTCGACGTGGCCGGTCTGGGGGTGGCCGGCTTCTTCGGCATCTCCGGCTTCCTCATCACCCGCAGCGCTCGGCGGGCCAGCCTGCCCCGCTACCTGTGGCACCGCGCCCTGCGGATCTGGCCGGGCCTCTGGGTGTGTCTGCTGTTCATCGGCTTCGTGGTGGCCCCGATCGTCTGGTACGCCGACCGCGGCAATCTGGACGGCCTGTGGCGGCACCCGGCCGGCGTGGTCAACTTCCTGCAGGCGAACTGGTGGGGTGGCTACCGCCAGCAGGGGATCGTCGATGTCTTCCGGGACACGCCGTACGGCGACCTGGTGCGTAAGAGCGTCCTCGACGGCTCACTCTGGACGCTCAGTTACGAGATCTTCTGCTACCTGATCGTGGCTTCGCTGGCCGTGGTGGCGGTGCTGCGCCGTGCCCGCTGGTTGGTGCTCGCGGCCGCAGTTCTCGTCTTCGGTCTGCTGCTCTGGAACCAGTACGAGGCGCTGCGCTTCGGCGGATCGACGTACTTCACCAGCGGCTCCGCCGCTACGCTGCCGCTGCTCGGCACGCTCAGCAAGATCTGGTTCCTGCGGTTCGGCTTCATGTTCCTGGTGGGCGCCGTGGCGGACCTGTACAGCGACAAGCTGCCCATCAGCGACGTCCTCGGCGTGCTCGCCATCGTCGTGACCGGCTGGCAGACCCTGGAGGGCAACCTGTTCGGCCCGGCGTTGCTCACCTACGAGTACGCCATCCTCTACCTCGCGGTGCGGTTGCCACGGCTGCTGCACCGTGTGGGCCAGAAGAACGACTACTCGTACGGCATCTACATCTACTCCTTCGTCGTGCAGCAGATGCTGGCCTGGCTGGGAGCGGCGGCCTGGGGGTTCGTCGGCTACTTCGCGGTGGTCATGGCCTTCACCGTCGTCCTGGCGTTCCTGTCCTGGCATCTGGTGGAGAAGCAGGCGCTGCGGTTCAAGGACTGGACGCCCCGCCTCCGGCGCGAGGCACCACCGGCGGAAGCCCCGGGGGAGCGGCAGCCGGAGCCGGACCGGGCACCGGTGCCGGTCGCGGCCGACGCGTCGGCTCCGCGGGGCTGACCGCTTCGGCGCAATCGAACGTCCCCGACGCGAACACGGCGGACGTGAGGCCTTTCTGTCGTCTGCGCGGGGTAGATTTCATGCCAGACGATCGTGGAGGAGACAGCCATGGCCACTCATGACAGCGGCGGCCAGTCGCAGTCCGGCAAGTCCCGTCAGGGCGAGGAAATCGAGGACGTCACCACCGAGGCCAACCCTGAGGTGGCCGAGCGGCACGCCGAGATCACCGAGGACGTCGACGACCTCCTCGACGAGATCGACTCCGTCCTGGAAGAAAACGCAGAGGAATTTGTGAGAGGCTATGTTCAAAAAGGGGGCGAGTAGGGCGTAAGCGCCTAAAACGGACATGCCTCGTCCTCTGGATGACCGGGATGGCCACCGCCGCTGCCGCGACTGCGGCGAGTGGCTGCCCCTTGATCAATTTTGCGCAAACAGCAGACGACCGGACGGTCGCGGCAGCTACTGCAAGCCCTGCTTCAACATTCGGTCGAAGGCGAGCTACGCCAAGCGCCTGAAGGAGCAGCAGGGTAGGGACGTGCGTCAACTGCCGCTGGTGCCAGCGGGCCACCGGCGATGCCCCGACTGCGGTGCCACCAAGCCCCTCGATGACTTTCCGCGGAACCGCTCCGGCCGTGGAGGTTACGGCCGATACTGCAAGCCTTGCCACAACGCGAAGGGCAAGGAGAGCAAGCTTCGCCTGCACGGCGGATTTCGCGAGTACCACCTGCGGCGACGGTACGGCATCGGGGAGAAGGAGTTTCAGGAGCTCCTGGCCGAGCAGGGCGGGGTCTGCGCGATCTGTGGCAGCGCCGACCCGCAACATCTGGACCACGATCATCGCACCGGATGGGTGCGCGGGATACTCTGCTTCAACTGCAACGGTGGTCTTGGCCAGTTCCGTGACAGTCCCATGAGGCTGGCCAGGGCGATCACGTACCTGAGAGGAACCACGTGGCAGCGGGCTTTGATCCATCCGGGCGTCTACCAGATGTGTTCACCAACGCGGGGACGTCCTCCTTCACGACGTTTCTGAGTCGGGTGGCCCCCGAGATGTTGCCCGGTCGGCGACCGCTGCCGCCGGGCATGGCCGCCGACCTGGCGCCGCACGCGACCACCATCGTGGCCATCGCGGCCGCCGATGGTGTGGTGATGGCGGGCGACCGACGGGCCACCATGGGCAACCTGATCGCCCAGCGCGACATCGAGAAGGTGCACCCCGCCGACGCGTACTCGCTGGTCGGCATCGCGGGCACCGCGGGCATCGGCATCGAGCTGATGCGACTGTTCCAGGTGGAGCTGGAGCACTACGAGAAGATCGAGGGCGCGATGCTCTCGCTGGACGGTAAGGCCAACCGGTTGGCCTCGATGATCCGTGGCAACCTGGGTGCGGCCATGCAGGGGTTGGCCGTGGTGCCGCTCTTCGCCGGGTTCGACCTGGCCGCCGCCGACCCGGCGCGAGCCGGTCGGATCTTCAGCTTCGACGTGACCGGTGGCCCGTACGAGGAGACCGGCTACGACGCGATCGGGTCCGGGTCGTTGTTCGCCAAGTCCGCGTTGAAGAAGCGGTTCCGGGCCGGGGTGTCCGTCGAGGACGCGACGCGGCTGGCGGTCGAGGCGCTCTACGACGCGGCCGACGACGACACCGCGACCGGTGGGCCGGATCTGACCCGCCGGATCTACCCCGTGGTGATGACCGCGACCGCCGAGGGCACCCGCCGGTTGACCGACACCGAGACGGCGGCGATCGCCGAGGGTGTGGTTGCCGGCCGGATGGAGAACCCGGGCGGTTGAGACCCGCACCTCACCAGTCAGCAGTCGTCAGCACAGCGCCGTAAGGAGAACCGCCGACGTGGCCATGCAGTTCTACGCCTCTCCCGAACAGATCATGCGCGACCGCTCCGAGTTGGCCCGCAAGGGCATCGCTCGGGGTCGCAGTGCGGTGGTCCTCAGCTACTCCGGCGGGGTCCTCTTCGTCGCGGAGAACCTCTCCAGCGCCTTGCACAAGGTCAGCGAGATCTACGACCGGATCGGGTTCGCCGCGGTCGGCCGGTACAACGAGTTCGAGAATCTGCGCCGCGCCGGTGTGCGGATGGCCGACCTGAACGGTCTCAGCTACGACCGGCGTGACGTCACCGGCCGGGCCCTGGCCAATGCGTTCGCGCAGACCCTGGGTGCGATCTTCACCGAGCAGTCGAAGCCGTTCGAGGTGGAGATCTGCGTGGCGGAGGTCGGTGCCACAGCGGACGCGGACGAGCTGTACCGGCTGACCTATGACGGCTCGGTCAACGACGAGCCGGGCCGGATGGCCATGGGTGGTCAGGCGGAGGCGATCACCGGCGTGTTGAAGTCGCAGCATCGGCCGGACATGTCCCTGGGCGAAGCGGTCAGGGTGGCGGTGCAGGCGTTGAGCACCGTCGGTGGTGAGGGCGGTGCCGCCCGGACGATCGCCGCCAACCAGCTCGAGGTCGCGGTCCTGGACCGCCACCGGATCGGACGGACGTTCCGGCGGATCACCGGTGCCGCGCTGACGGCTCTGCTGGACGGGGACGCGGCGACCGAGGGGCAGGCGGCGGATGCGGCGGGCGGTCCCGCCGAGCCGGCCGTGCCGACCACGGAGGGGCACAAGCCGACGAGCTCGGCTGGTTCCGCGGACCTGGAGGACCGGCCCGCGGAGGGCGGCGAGCGTTAGAGCTTTGCCCGCTGGTGCCGGGCCCCTTTTCGGGGCCGGCACCAGCGGTCATCCTCGGCGCAGCAGGGGCCGGGCCAGCGCCCAGTAACCGCCGGCGACGGCGTTGAACGCGCCCAGGCCGGGCGTGGTCGGCACACCCGAGGGTGTGACCCGACCGGTCATCAGCTGCGCGATGACCCCGTCCGGCACCTGACGTTCCGCCTGCAGCTGCCGTCGACGGCCGCGCACCCAGTCGCGGTTGCGCCACAGCCAGCCCCAACCCCGCAGTTTCTGCCGGGACCAGCCGCCGACGACCGCGGCGGTGAGCATGGCGACCTCGGTGAGCAACAGCGCCGGGGCGAGTACGAGGAGTGTCCGCGCCTCGTACGCGGTGAGCAGGGTGACCAGTCGGTTCCGCTCGACCAGGTAGAGCTTCAGGGCGTTGCGGGAGAACTCGTAGTGGTGGCGCACGACGGCGTCCGGCACGTACTCCAGCCGTAGGCCGCGCTGCCACAGTCGCAGGCTGAGTTCGGTGTCCTCGTGGTACGCGAAGTATTCGGCGGCGAAGCCGTCGAGCTCGCGCCAGAGCTGCCGGCTGATCACGAAACAGCAGCCGCTGAGGGAGGGTACGACCCGACGCTCGGCGTGGTTGCTGGCCGGTTCGCCGTTGCCTCCGGCCCAGGAGAGCCCGGTGAAGTGCAGCGGGTTGCCGCTGGTGTTGATCAGCTCGGGGGTGTCGGCCAACCGGATGGACGCCATGGCCGCCCCGACGCCCGCTTCGGCGGCGACGGCGGTGGTCTTGGCCAGGGCGTCGGGTGCGACGACGGCATCGGAGTTGACGAACGCGAGCCAGTCACCGGTGGCCTCGGCCGCGCCGACGCGGCAGCCGCCGGAGTAGCCGGTGTTCTCCTCCGGTCGGATCACCCGCACACCGGGAAGGCCCTTGACGATGTCGATGCCGTCCCCGGTGCAGCCGTTGTCGACGACGATGAGATCGATCTCGACGTCGGCGCTGGCCAGCACCGCCCGGGCGGCGTCGACGAGGTAGGGCTCCGGGCCGTAGGCGAGCATGACCGCGCTCACCCGGGGTCGGGTCATCGGATGCCTCCGGATGCGGCAGGGGCGACGGCCTCGGCGAGCGGCCGGGTGGGGGTGGTGGGTCGGCGGACGCCGCCGCGCAGCAGCATCGCCATGGTGGCGGCCACGATGACGGAGCCGATGGTGTACGCCAGTTCGACTCGCAGGGTGACCGGCGCCGGGGTCAGCGTCACGGCGATCAGGGCGGCGACGCCGGCAGTCCAGGCGAGGGCCTGAGCGCGGTGCCGGTCGAGGGCGAGCAGGGCTTGGCCGAGCACCATCGCCCACAGGTAGGCGAGCGTGGCGGCCGCCAACCAGGCGAAGTCGCCGTGGCCGAGAACGCCTGGTGCGTCGAAGAGTGTGCCGACCAGCCACGGGCCGAGCAGCACGGCGCCGAGGGCACCGGTGAGGCCGAGCGCGGTGACGATGCCGAGCGCCCGCCGCAGCAGGCTGTGGAAGCCGGCCTGGTCGCCGGTGGTGGCGGTGGTGGCCAGGCCGGGCAGCAGTGACGCCTGGAGGGAGCCGAAGACGAACAGGGGGATGCGGACCAGCACGAGGGCGGAGAGCAGCGCGCCGGCGGCTGCCGCGTCGGCGGGGGCGAGCAGCTGCACGTTGATCACGCCGATGTTCACCACGACCTGGGAGAGCAGGCTGGAGGCGGTGAGCAGGCCGAGGCCGCGCAGCAGGGTCGCCCAGGCCACCGGTGGGCCTCCACCGATGGCGCGCACCACCGGCGGCAGGGTGAGTAGGACGCTGACCAGCGGGGCGGCGACGAGCACGAGCCCGTACCAGACGGGGGACGTCACCCCGGCCAGCCCGAGCAGGGCGACCATGATGATGCGCAGGCCGCCGTCGATCCCGAGTTGGGCGCCGTACCAGGGGAACAGTTGCAGGCCGGAGAGGACGCCGCGGGTGGCGTAGGCGACGGCCATCGCGGCGAGTGCGCCGATCAGCACGGTGACCAGGTTGCCGTCACCGGCGAAGAGCTTGTCGGCGAGCGGCTGACGACCGATGGTGACTGCCAACACCAGCACGGCGAGCATCGCCGCGGCGACGGTGACGCCGCGGGCCAGCACCGGCCCGGGGGGCAGCCCCTGGCTGTGTCGGGCGGCGACGACCCGGGCGACCTCCTGCTCGATCGGCATGAACACGCCGATGCCGAGGGTGAACACGATCGACCAGAGCACCGACAGGGACGAGTAGTCGGCCTTGCTGAGGCTGTGGCCGGCGACTGCGAGGTGAACGTAGGAGGCGAGCCCGAGAAGGGCCAGCCCGGCACCGACAGCGACGGTGCCGGGCGGGACCAGGCTCAGTAGCCGTCGGATCACCGGCGGATGAGCGCCAGCGTGAGGACGGCGAACGCGCGGCCGAGGTAGACCATCGCCTTGGCGGGGGAGTGGCTGGGAGTGCCCGCCATCCGCTTGCGCATGGCGACCGGCACCTGGCGGATGCGGTAGCCCCGGCGGGCGGTGTGTACGAGGGTCTCCACCGTGTCGCCGAGGTACTCGGCCGGGTACCAGGTGGCGAACATCTCGATGACCCGCCGGTTGGCGGCCCGGAAGCCGGACGTGGTGTCGGTGAGCTTGGTGCGGGCGACCCGGGACAGCACGGCGGAGAGCATCACCATTGCCCAGCGGCGGGGGCCGCGGACGTTGTAGTCGCCCTCACCGGCGAAGCGGGCCCCGATGACGAGGTCGTTGTCGGCGAGCAGGTCGACGAGCTTCGGCACGTACCGGGGGTCGTGCTGACCGTCGGCGTCGATCTGGATGGCGACCTCGTAGTCGTGGTCGCGGGCGTAGCGGTAACCGAGGCGCATGGCCCCGCCGACGCCGAGGTTGTACGGCAGTTTGGCGACCTTCGCGCCGGCGGCGGCGGCGACGGCGGCGGTGCGGTCGGTGGAGCCGTCGTCGACGACGAGCACGTCGACGCCGGGCAGTTCGCCGCGGACCTCGCCGACGACGTCGGCGATCGAGCCCGACTCGTTGAGAGCCGGGATGATGATCAATGTGCGCTTGCCGTTAACCATCGGTCGACACCAGTTCGTCTCGGGCTGCCCGGTCCGCGTCGATCTGCGCGCGGAGCAGGGCGAAGTCTTCGGCCAGGGTGCGGGTCTCTTCTTCCAGGGCGCTGACCTCCCAGCTGAGGTGTACGCACACCAGCAGCAGGAAGACGATGCCGAGGAAGAGCACCAGGCTGACACCGGAGGCGACACCGAGGAGTTCGGCGACGTTGTCGAGCAGCCGGGGGAACAGGGACAGCGGAATCACGATGATCAGCACGGCGAGCCAGAGCATGCCGTACTTCTCGCGCAGCTGACGGCGGCGCAACAGCTCGACGATGGTGCCGAGGAGCAGCAGGCCGGTCAGGCCGGTGACGAGGGTGAGCTTCATGCGACCTTCCACGGGGCGGGTGGAGCGGGGGAGTGGAACGCGTCAACCAGGGCGTGTTGCCAGTCTGGAAGCGGGGGCAGACCCACGGCTGCCCAGCGGCTGTGCCCTAGCACACTGTACGCAGGCCGGGGGGCGGGACGCGGATACCGGTCGCTGGTGGTGGGTCGGATCCGCTCGGGGTCCAGTCCGGCCAGCGTGAACGCGGCGCGGGCCAGCCCGTACCAGGTCGTCTGCCCGGCGCAGGTGCCGTGGTAGACGCCGGGCGTGGCGTGACCGGCCAGCGCCGCGTCGGCGAGCGCGACGAGTCGTTCGGCGAGCGCGTGGGACCAGGTGGGCTGGCCGTGCTGGTCGTCGACCACGTCGAGGTGTTCGCGCTGGTCGGCGAGTCGGAGCATGGTGGCCACGAAGTTCGGCCCGTGGGCGCCGTACAGCCAGGCGGTGCGCACGACGTACCCGGTGTCGGGTAGCAGCCGCGCGACGGCCTGCTCGCCGACCAGCTTGCCGCGGCCGTAGGCGTTGACCGGCGCGGTGGGCGCGTCCTCCGGGTAGGGGGTGTTCGCGTTGCCGGCGAGGACGTAGTCGGTGGAGACCTGGATCAGCCGGGTTCCGTCGGTGGCGCACGCCGCGGCAAGGTTGGCCACGGCGTCGCCGTTGACGGCGGTCGCCGCGGCCTCGTCGGCCTCGGCGGCGTCGACGTTGGTCCACGCTGCCGCGTTGATCACCAGATCGTGCCCGGCGACGGCGGCGCTCACCGCCGCGCGGTCGGTGACGTCCAGGTCGGCGCGGGTGGCGGCGGTCACCTTGAAGTCGGGCCGTGTCCTCAGCACGGTGACCAGGTCCCGGCCGAGCATCCCGCCCGCGCCGGTGACGAGGAGTCGGGTCATGCGGTCGGCGCGGACTTGAGGGGTTCCCACCAGCTGCGGTTGTCGCGGTACCAGCGGACGGTGTCGGCGAGGCCCTGGTCCAGGGTGATGCTGGGGTGGTAGCCGAGCTCTTCGCTGATCTTGGTGATGTCGAGGGAGTACCGGCGGTCGTGGCCCTTGCGGTCGGTGACCGGGACGACGCGGTCCCACCCGGCGCCGCAGGCGTCCAGGAGCAGACCGGTGAGTTCCTTGTTGGTCAACTCGGTGCCGCCACCGATGTTGTAGACCTCGCCGGCGCGGCCCTTCTGCTGGACGAGGGCGATGCCGCGGCAGTGGTCGTGCACGTGCAGCCAGTCACGGATGTTGCCGCCGTCGCCGTAGAGGGGCACGGTGCCACCGTCGAGGAGGTTGGTGACGAACAGCGGGATGACCTTCTCGGGGAACTGGTACGGGCCGTAGTTGTTGGAGCAGCGGGTGACGACCACGTCCATGCCGTGGGTGCGGTGGTACGACAGCGCGAGCAGGTCGGAGCCGGCCTTGGACGCCGAGTACGGCGAGTTGGGGGCGAGGGGCCAGGTCTCGGTCCAGGAGCCCTCGTCGATCGAGCCGTAGACCTCGTCGGTGGAGACGTGCACGAACCGGCCGGTGCCGTGGCGCAGCACCGCGTCGAGCAGCGTCTGGGTGCCCAGCACGTTCGTGGTGACGAACGGCGCGGCGCCGGCGATCGAACGGTCGACGTGTGACTCGGCGGCGAAGTGCACGATCACGTCGTGCTCGGCCACGACCTGGTCGACCACGACCGGGTCGCAGATGTCGCCCTGCACGAACCGCAGTCGCGGGTCGTCGCGGACGGGCTCGAGGTTGGCCAGGTTGCCCGAGTAGGTCAGCTTGTCCAGCACGGTCACGACGGCCGGCTCGAGCGGCGGCACGCCGTCGGCACTGCCGAGGGGCTTGCCCAGCAGCAGGCGGACGTACTCCGACCCGATGAATCCGGCTCCGCCGGTGACGAGGATCCTCACGGGTCCGGAAGTATACGCGACGGACGGCGCGGCGCCTGCCATGCGACCCCCACAGAACCTGACCGGGTGCGGCTAGGCTTCCCCGGTGCGCGGAATCCTACTTGCCGGCGGCACCGGGTCCCGGCTCTGGCCGATCACCCGGGCGGTCTCGAAGCAGCTGATGCCGATCTTCGACAAGCCGATGATCTACTATCCGCTCTCCACCCTCGTGATGTCCGGGGTGCGGGAGATCCTGGTGATCACGACTCCGGACGACCAGGACCAGTTCCGTCGGCTGCTCGGCGACGGCAGCCAGTTCGGGCTGCGGCTGGAGTACGTCAGCCAGGAGCGCCCGGAGGGCATCGCGCAGGCGTTCATCCTCGGCGCGGACTTCATCGGCACCGAGTCGGTGGCGTTGGTCCTCGGCGACAACATCTTCCACGGCGTGGGTCTGGGTCGGCAGCTCGCCGACCACGGTGACCCGGTCGGTGGGCGGGTCTTCGCCTACCAGGTGGCCAACCCGCAGGACTACGGCGTGGTCGACTTCGACGCCGATGGTCGGGTGCTCTCGATCGAGGAGAAGCCGGCCCGGCCGAAGTCCCGCTACGCGGTGCCCGGCCTCTACTTCTACGACAACCGGGTCGTGGACATCGCCCGCAAGCTCACCCCGAGCGCCCGCGGCGAGCTGGAGATCACGGGGGTCAACGAGGTGTACCGGGAGACCGGGGAGCTGTCGGTGACCGTGCTGGATCGGGGCACCGCCTGGCTGGACACCGGCACGTTCACCTCGATGATGCAGGCCGCCGAGTTCGTCCGGGTGGTCGAGGAGCGGCAGGGTCTCAAGATCGGTTGCGTCGAGGAGGTCGCCTGGCGGGCTGGCCTGATCGACGACGCGCAGCTGCGCGCGCTCGCCGAGCCGCTGACCAAGAGCGGTTACGGCGACTACCTGCTGCGTCTGCTGAGCGAGCAGGCCGGCGGCGACGGGGGTTCCTGGTGAAGATCCGGGAGCTGGGCATCGAGGGCGCCTGGGAGATCACCCCCCAGCAGCACGGTGACCCGCGCGGCATGTTCATGGAGTGGTACCGCTTCGACAAGCTCGCCGAGTCGGTGGGGCATCCGCTGCGGCTGGCCCAGGCGAACCTGTCGGTCTCCGCGCGTGGCGTGGTGCGCGGCGTGCACTTCGCCGACGTGCCGCCCGGGCAGGCCAAGTACGTCACCTGCGTGCGGGGAGCAGTCCTCGACGTGATCGTCGACCTGCGGGTGGGTTCGCCGACCTTCGGCCGTTGGGAGGGCGTGCGGCTGGACGACACCGACCGGCGCGCCGTCTACCTCAGCGAAGGGCTGGGGCACGGGTTCTGCGCGTTGACCGACGATGCGACGTTGAGCTATCTCTGCTCGACCACCTACAACCCGACCGGCGAGCACGCTGTGCACCCG
Organism: Micromonospora sp. D93; assembly: GCF_018070365.1. Taxonomy (NCBI): domain Bacteria; kingdom Bacillati; phylum Actinomycetota; class Actinomycetes; order Micromonosporales; family Micromonosporaceae; genus Micromonospora; species Micromonospora sp. D93. The sequence continues at coordinate 27,377 of NZ_JAGPXW010000051.1, forward strand.
CTGGACGAGGAGTTGGGCATCGAGTGGCCCGCCGAGGTTCCGCTGCTGTCCGCGCGCGACGACGCGGCGCCGACTCTGGCGCAGGCCCGCGAGCGGGGGCTGCTCCCGGAGTACGACAGCTGCCGGCGGTTCGTGGCGAGCCTCGGCGCGGACGGAATGTCGCACTCAACCGGTATGTGACCGCGCTCGGGGCACGACCTGTGGTCCGACAGTGACGAACCGGGCCTCCGGGCGGCTAATGTCACACCATGGAGCGGCGAATCTTCGGCCTCGAGACCGAGTACGGCGTCACCTGCACCTATCGCGGGCAGCGGCGGCTGTCCCCGGACGAGGTCGCGCGGTATCTGTTCCGTCGCGTCGTGTCCTGGGGTCGGTCGAGCAACGTCTTCCTGCGCAATGGGGCCCGGCTCTACCTGGACGTCGGGTCGCATCCGGAGTACGCGACACCGGAGTGCGACTCGGTGACCGATCTCGTCGCCCACGACCGGGCCGGCGAGCGGATCCTGGAGGGCCTTCTCGTCGACGCGGAGAAGCGACTGCACGACGAGGGCATCGCGGGTGAGATCTACCTGTTCAAGAACAACACCGACTCGGCCGGCAACTCGTACGGGTGCCACGAGAACTACCTGGTCTCCCGGCACGGTGAGTTCGGCCGGCTCGCCGACGTGCTCATCCCGTTCCTGGTCACCCGGCAGCTGATCTGCGGGGCCGGCAAGGTTCTGCAAACCCCACGCGGCGCGGTCTACTGCCTCTCGCAGCGGGCCGAGCACATCTGGGAGGGCGTTTCCTCGGCGACCACCCGCAGCCGCCCGATCATCAACACCCGCGACGAGCCGCACGCCGATGCCGAGCGCTACCGGCGGCTGCACGTGATCGTCGGTGACTCCAACATGAACGAGGTCACGACGCTGCTCAAGGTCGGCACCGCCGACATCGTGCTGCGGATGATCGAGGCCGGGGTGGTGATGCGCGACCTGTCCCTGGAGAACCCGATCCGGGCCATCCGGGAGGTGTCGCACGACATCACCGGCCGGCGCAAGGTGCGGCTGGCCAACGGCAAGGAGGTCAGCGCCCTGGACATCCAGCAGGAGTACCTGTCCAAGGCCACCGAGTTCGTCGAGCGGCGCGGTGGCGACCAGGCCGCCAAGCGGGTCGTCGAACTGTGGGGCCGGGTGCTCAACGCGGTGGAGAGCGGCGACCTGGAGCCGGTCTCCCGGGAGATCGACTGGGTCAGCAAGCTGCGGCTGATCGAGCGCTACCAGCGCAAGCACGACCTGCCGCTGTCGCACCCCCGGGTGGCGCAGATGGATCTGGCCTACCACGACGTGCGCCGTGGCCGGGGCCTCTACGGGCTCCTGGAGCGCCGCGGTGAGGTCGACCGGGTTGCCACCGACCCGGAGATCTTCGAGGCCAAGGAGACGCCGCCGCAGACCACCCGGGCCCGGCTGCGGGGCGAGTTCATCCGGCACGCCCAGGAGAAGCGCCGGGACTTCACCGTCGACTGGGTGCACCTGAAGCTCAACGACCAGGCGCAGCGCACAGTGCTCTGCAAGGACCCGTTCCGGGCGTACGACGAGCGGGTGGAGCGGCTGATCGCCAGCATGTGACGGGTTCCCGGCCCCGGCGGTGCTCTGCGCCGACGGGGCCGGTCGGCCCGCCGTGCCGAGCGGTTAAGCTGGGCGCGCCATGACGACTTCTGGACCTTCCGACCGCCCCGAGCGCGGCACCGAGCGGCTGAACTGGATCGAGCGCCGGCGGGAGAAGATCCGCGCCGAGGTCGACCGTAACCGGCGCGGTGAATACACGGTGCCCACCTGGGTGCTGGCCCTGGCCCTGGCGCTCATCGTAGGCGGCTGGCTAGCCCTGATCTTCCTGGCCTAACTCGAAAATCGAACCGTGCGTAGACACGCGGCAGCATCCCGCGTCGCGAAGCGGCGTGGGATGGGTTGTGGTGTGGCTCTTAGGCGGCGAGGTCGAGGGTGACGCGGTAGCCGAGGGCTTCGAGTTGGTGGATGTGGTTGCGTTTGCGGCGTTCGGTGTCGGTGCGGCTGAGGTAGAAATCGGCGCCGAGGTCACGGAACCCGGCT
>NZ_JAGPXW010000052.1:0-28226 GCF_018070365.1 Micromonospora sp. D93
GGTGTGCTCTTGTGGTCAGGTCGGCTGCCAGGGCCCATGCCTCGGCCAGGTCGCGGTCCTGGGCGGTGGCGCCGGAGCCGCCCGCGGTGTCCGCGTGCACGGTGGCCAACCCCAGACGGCGCTGGATGGGCCCCTGGACCACTCGCACGCTCTGGATCCGGGCGTACGGCACGATCACCAACTGCCGGGTGAGCCGGCCGGACCGGGTGGCGAACACCCGCTCGAACAGCCCCGCGCCGAACGCGGCACGGCCCAGGGGATGCAGCCAACGGGTCCGGCGCGGCGGCGGGCTCAGCGTGAGCGCGTCGAGGCGTACCCCTGGGAGCACCTCGGCGACGATCATCGTCGCCGTCGGAAGGTCGCCGACCGGCAGCAGCCGGTCGGGCCGGTTGCGGTCGTCGGCCTCCGCTACGGAGTAACCGGCCACCTCCAGTCGCAGCCGCAGCCAGCCCTTCATCCGCCACAGCAACGGCCAGGTGGCCCGCACGGTCTGCACCCGTTCCAGCGGCACTGTCTGCGCCCGAGTCTCCAGCAGGCCGTTGTGTACGCGCAGCGTGCCGCCGTCGCGGGCCAGCCGGAAGTTCCAGTCGTCGAGGACCCGGCGGATCGGTTGCAGCAGCACACCCGCCATCGCGGTCAGGGTGCTCGCCACCGCGACGAACGACCACGACCCGGCGGTGAGGAACTGCACCACAACGAAGGCCACACCGAGCGGGAGCAGGAACGCCTGCGGGGTGAGCAGCTGGCTGATCAGCAGGTTCTGGTTGCGTACCGCGTGCAGTGGCCGGCCCGGCACGGCCGCCGGCGGCGCCGTCGCACCCGGGGCCGCCGCGTCGCCGGGTGCGGGCAACTGCGCCACCCGCCCGGCCAGCGCCAGCAGACGCTCGCGCAGCACTGCCGCGTCGGCCACCCCGAGGTACGCCAGCGGCGCCTCGGTCTTGCCTCCGCCGACCACCTCCAGGCGCAGCTCGGCCAGGCCGGTGAGCTGGGCGAGCAGGGGTCGGACCACCTCCACGGCCTGCAACCGTTCCAACGGGATGGCCCGGGTACGCCGCCAGAGCAGCCCTTCGTACACCCGTAGTTCCCGGCCCACGACGTGGTAGCCGGTGTTGTACCAGCTGATCACCGACAGCACTGTCGCGCCGAGCGCCAGCACCGCCACCATGGCGGCGAACCAGCCGAAGCCCACCCGGGACAGCGTCGACCAGGACAGCCCGGCGATCACCACGACCAGGGACTTGGCGCCGTGCAGCACCGGGCTGAGCGGATGCAGTCGCTGCCGGGGTTCGCCCTCGCCGCCGACCGGTGGTGCCGCCCACGGCGCGGGCGCTCCCGGCGGCACCGCGCCAGGCGGCACCGCGCCGGCAGGTGGCGCGCCGGCGGGCAGCACCGGACCCGGTGGTGTCGGGCCGGTGGGTGGCACGGTGCTCGGCTCGGCGGGCCCGTCGCTCATCGGAGCGGCCCTCGACGCGGTCGGCGGCTGCCCGCGCGGGTGCTCACAGGTCGCCTTTCGTTCGCGACTGCGGGGCTCGCAAACCCGGCTCACTCCTCGCGCTCACAGGCCCTCCGCTCGGTCCTCGCCGAGCGCGGTGAGTCGATCGCGCAACCGGGACGCCTCCGCCGGACGCAGCCCGGGCACCCGGGCGTCGCTCGCCGCCGCGGCGGTGTGCAGCTGCACGGTGGCCAGGTCGAAGGCGCGCTCCAACGGCCCGGCGCTCACGTCGACGAACTGCATCCGCGAGTACGGCACGATGGAGAGCCGGCGGACCAGCAGCCCGTGGCGGACCAGCAGGTCGTTCTCCCGCTCGGCGTACCCCCAGGCTCGGACCGCGCGGACGATCGCGATGGCCCGCCACGCGCCGAACACCAGTACGACGGCGACGGCGAGCCCGAACAGCCAGTGGCCGCTGAACGCCCAGCCGACCGCCGTCACCGCGACCCCGATGGCGACCACGATCGCCAGCCGGATCAGCTCCACCCAGATCAGGTCGGTGGAGATCGGCTGCCAGGTGACCGTGTCCGGCCAGGGTTCCAGCGGACCCCGACCACCCGGCGCGGCCGTCAACAAGGCGCCGGGGTCGGACGCCCCAGGGCCGGGGTCGGGCGGCAGGAGGCCGGGGGCCGGCAGGTCGGGTGCGCGCTGGTCGGCGGCGGATGCCGGCCGGTGACCGGGCGGCAGCGCGCCCGGTGGCAGCGGCGCGGGCGTGGAGACGTCCGGCGCGGCGGGCTCCGGGCCGAGCGTGCCGGGGGCTGGGAACGCCCCGGGTGGCGGCTCGACGCCGGGTGGTGGGGTGGCCGGGGTGGGCGGCCAGGACGGGGAGGTGGGGCCGGGGGAAGCCGGAGGGTCGCCGCTCACAGGTCGAGCGTAGGCGATCCGGGCACCGGAGTGACGGCACGCAGGAAGCCTCGAGCGTCCAGGAAGTCACCGAGGCGGCCCCGGTGCTCGGCGCAGGCCAACCAGGTCTTGCGCCGATCGGCGTCGTGCAGGCGGGGATTGTTCCACTCCAGCACCCAGACGGCGGCGGACCGGCAGCCGCGGGCCGAACAGACCAGGGCCTCGTCGGCAGGAGAGTCGGCGGGAGAGGGGATGCTCATCCCGGCCAGTCTAGGGCGGCGGGACGGAGAGAGATTGAGCGCCGGGCGACCACGGGGGGAGCCGCCCGGCGACGTGGTGAATCGTACACGCGGCAGGCCGGTCCGTGCACTCCCGCGATGCGCGATCCGGCTGCTGGGGACGGCGCGGTCAAAATCGGCTTCTCCCCACCTCGACACTCAGCAAGGCGTGCGAGTCTTGATACCGCACGAGCCGCGACGACCGACAAACGCTGTGGAGGACCGGTGGCCCAGCCGACCATGCCCGACGCCCCGACGCCGAACGGAGCGGCACCTGCGCCGGTGACCACACCCGCGCAGGACGCCACCCTGCTGGAAAAGGGCCTGTTCGAGATCAAACGCGTGATCGTCGGGCAGGACCGAATGGTGGAGCGGATGTTCGTCGCGCTGCTCGCCCGCGGTCACTGCCTGATCGAGGGCGTGCCCGGGGTGGCCAAGACGCTGGCGGTGGAGACCCTCGCCAAGGTCGTCGGCGGGTCCTTCGCCCGGGTGCAGTTCACCCCGGATCTGGTGCCGGCCGACATCATGGGCACCCGGATCTACCGGCAGTCGAGCGAGAAGTTCGACGTCGAGCTGGGCCCGGTGTTCGTCAACTTCCTGCTGGCCGACGAGATCAACCGGGCGCCGGCGAAGGTGCAGTCCGCGCTGCTGGAGGTGATGAGCGAGCGGCAGGTGTCGATCGGCGGGGAGAGTCACCGGGTGCCCGACCCGTTCCTGGTGATGGCCACCCAGAACCCGATCGAGCAGGAGGGCGTCTACCCGCTGCCGGAGGCGCAGCGGGACCGGTTCCTCATGAAGATCGTGGTGGGCTACCCGACCGACGCGGAGGAACGGGAGATCGTCTACCGGATGGGCGTGGCCGCGCCCGAGCCGACCGCGGTGTTCGACACCCCGGAGCTGATCGCCCTGCAACGCAAGGCGGACCAGGTCTTCGTCCACAACGCCCTGGTCGACTACGCGGTCCGGTTGGTGCTGGCCACCCGCGCCCCGGCCGAGCACGGCATGCCCGACGTCGCGCAACTGATCCAGTACGGGGCCAGCCCGCGCGCCTCGCTGGGTCTGGTCCGGGCGACCCGCGCCCTGGCGCTGCTGCGCGGGCGTGACTACGCGCTGCCGCAGGACGTGCAGGACATCGCCCCGGACATCCTGCGGCACCGGTTGGTGCTCAGCTACGACGCGCTCGCCGACGACGTGCCCGCCGACCACATCGTGCAGCGGGTGATGTCGACGATCCCGCTCCCGGCGGTCGCTCCCCGGCAGCAGGCCACCCCGCCGTCGATCGCGCCGCCGCCGGGCGCTGGCTGGCCCGGGCAGCGCCCGTGACCTCACCCACCCCTCGTCCGGCCCCCCTCGGCGACCGTAGCGAGGCCGTGCTGTCCCGGCTTCAGTTGCTCGTCACCCGCAAGCTCGACGGTCTGCTCCAAGGCGACTACGCCGGCCTGTTGCCCGGACCGGGCAGTGAGGCGGGAGAGTCCCGGGAGTACCGCCCCGGCGACGACGTGCGCCGGATGGACTGGCCGGTCACGGCACGGACCACCACACCGCACGTGCGGCGTACGGTCGCCGACCGGGAGCTGGAGACCTGGCTCGCGCTGGACCTGTCCGCCAGCCTGGACTTCGGTACCGGGCAGTGGCTCAAGCGGGAGGTGGTGGTGGCCGCCGCGGCCGCCATCACCCACCTGACCGTGCGCGGCGGTAACCGGATCGGCGCCGTGATCGGCACCGGCGGCGGGGTGTCCGCGCCGGCCCGGCGCTGGCGCGGCGCAGCACCACCGGCCGGGCCCGGGGTGCTCACCCGACTACCGGCCCGCTCCGGTCGCAAGGAGGCACAGGGCCTGCTGCGTGCCGTCGCCGGCACCGCCATCCAGCCCGGCCGAGGTGATCTGGGCGCCCTGATCGAGATGCTCAACCGTCCGCCCCGCCGTCGCGGGGTGGCAGTGGTGGTCTCGGACTTTCTCGCGCCGGCCGAGCAGTGGGCGCGGCCGATGCGCAAGCTGCGCGTCCGCCACGACGTGCTGGCGATCGAGGTGGTCGACCCGCGCGAGCTGGAGCTGCCCGACGTGGGCGTGTTGCCGGTGGTCGACCCGGAGAGCGGCGAACTGCACGAGGTGCAGACCGCCGACCCGCGGCTGCGGCAGCGCTACGCGGACGCCGCCACCGCCCAACGGGCCGCGATCGCCGCCGCCCTGCGCGGCGCCGGCGCGGCCCACCTGCGTCTGCGTACGGACCGAGACTGGCTGCTGGACATGGTGCGATTCGTGGCCGCGCAGCGGCACGCGCGTACCCGGGGGACGACACGATGATCCGTTTTCTGCAACCGTGGTGGCTGCTGGCTGTGCTGCCGGTGTTCGCCCTCGCCGCGTTCTACGTGTGGCGGCAGCTGCACCGCCGGGCGTACGCGATGCGCTTCACCAATGTGGACCTGCTGCGGACGGTGGCGCCGAAGGGCCTGGGCTGGCGTCGGCACGTCCCGGCGACCGCGTTCCTGCTCTGCCTGCTGGTGCTGGCCACCGCGCTGGCCCGGCCCGCGGTGGACACCAAGGAGCCGTTGGAGCGGGCCACCGTGATGCTGGCCATCGATGTATCGCTGTCGATGCAGGCCGACGACGTGGCGCCGAACCGGTTGGAGGCGGCCCAGGAGGCGGCCAAGCAGTTCGTCAGTGAGCTGCCGGAGAGCTACAACCTGGGCCTCGTGTCGTTCGCCAAGGCGGCCAACGTGCTGGTGCCGCCGGGCAAGGACCGGGACGCGGTGACCAGCGCCATCGACGGGCTGGTGCTGGCCGAGGCGACAGCGACCGGCGAGGCGGTGTTCACCTGCCTGGAGGCGATCCGGTCGGTGCCGGCCGACGGCGCGGCGGGCATTCCGCCGGCACGGATCGTGCTGCTCTCCGACGGTTTCCGGACCTCCGGTCGGGCGGTGGAGGAGGCGGCGGCGGCCGCGCAGGCCGCCAACGTTCCGGTCTCCACCATCGCCTTCGGCACCGACACCGGCCAGGTCGACATCGGCGGGCAGTTGCAGCGGGTGCCGGTGGACCGGTCGGCGCTCGCCGAACTCGCCGAGACCACCGAGGGGTACTTCTACGAGGCGGCCTCGGTGAGCGAACTGAAGCAGGTCTATCAGGACATGGGCAGCTCGATCGGGTTCCGCACCGAGCCGCGTGAGGTGACCCAGTGGTACGCCGGGGTGGCGTTGCTGCTGGCGCTCTGCGCGGGCGCGTTCAGTCTGCTCTGGTCGTCCCGGATGCTGTGAACGCGTCCGGGATGCGGTGAACCGCTGCGCCGGCGGCGGTCAGTGACCGCCGCCGGCGAGCACGAAGACGATTGCCACCCAGACGGCGGCGAGGGTGAAGCCCAGCGGGGCGACGTAGCGGCTCATGGACGGCTCCGGGTGGCGGCTGGACGGTCCGCGTGCGGGGGCGGACCGCAGGGGGTGGGGACGCGCACACGAAGTCGTGACCGGGCGGCTCCCGGCGACCGCCCGGGATCGGGCGGCGCGGCACACTCACCTCGGCAGGTGCCGAGGTGGTGGGGAGCGGAGCGGGGTCAGCTCACCAGACTGAGTCGTGGCTCAGCGGGGCTGACCATCGGCCCGGCCACGACTGGGAGGATCGCTATCTCGCACAGCGATCACCTCCTGCAAGTCGGGCGGGCCGGAACGTCGATGATCGTACACCTGCGGTGTCGCCGGAACGCACTCGGCCGACCGGCCGGCGACCCCTCCACCGCCCGGTTGGCGACGTGCGACAGGCCGGCCCGTCCGGACGATCGTGACCAGCACCGCGGCGAGCGGCGGCAGCCAGCAGAAGCGTGCCAGCACCCAACCCGGGTCGGCCGGGGTGGTGTGCAGACCGGGCAGGGTCAGCCCGCTGCGGGCGGTGAGCGCGGTCACCGCCACCAGTACCGGCTGGTGCCACAGGTAGATCCGGACCGCGGACCGGTTCACAGCGGTCACCGCCCGGCCCGGCAGCGGCCGGGTCAGCAGCCGGTGCAGCGCCGGCCGCGCCAACAGCCCCAGCCCGACCTGGGTGACCGCCAGCGCCACGATCAGCAGCGACGGCGGGTTCAGGTTGGACACCCCGGCCCCGGGCACGCCGACCGCGCTCACCGGGTAGCCCAGCGCCAGCAGCGCCGCCAGCGCGACCGCCCCACCGGCCGCCAACGCGCCACCCGCCCGCCGGCCGTCCAGCCGTCCGTCGGCGTGCGCCACCCCCAGCAGGTACGGCACCGCCCAGGCCGCCAGCACGGTGACCGGGGGTAGGTCGGTGTCGGCCGGCAACAGCCGGACGGCCAGGTCGGCCACCGCGACCACGGCCACCGCCGGTGTTCCGCACCGCGCCACCCCCCAGCGGCGTACGGCGGCGCGCAGCGGGCCGGTCACCGCGACGAGGATCACCAGCGGGAGCAGGAACCACAGCGGGCTGACGGCGAGCCGCAGCGCGACGGCGAGCGTGTCGTCCGAGGTGCCGACGACTGTGGCGGCGAGCAGTACGGCGGCCCCCACTCCGAGCAGCGCCACCGTGGGCAGCAGCAGCCGACGCAGCCGACCGGCCAGCCAACCGCCGGCACCGCCGCGGTAGCGGGCCAGCGACCGGGTCGAGCCGAACCCGGCGGTGAAGAAGAACAACCCGAGCGTCTGCAACACCCAGGTCACCGGGGCCAGGTCGGGCAGGGCGGTCAGCGGACTGGCCTGGTGCAGCCCACCGTCGCCGTTCAGCACCAATCCGGTGACCAGCCAGTGCCCCAGCACCACCCCGCCAATGGCGTACGCCCGCAGCGCGTCGACCGCGCGGTCCCGCTTCACCGGACGTCCCCGATCCGGCCGGCGTCGACGCTGCCCAGCACGACCGCCGCCACCGCGACCAGCGCGGCGCTGCCCGGCGCGAGGTAGCCGTCGTGCCCCGCCACCCCACCCACCGGCAGGGGGCGGGCGCCGAACGCCGGGTCGCCGGGTCGCCGGCCGAAGCCCAGGCCGGGCAGCCGCACCGGGGGCACCCGACGGATCCAGTCGGTCGGCGCCTCGGCGGCCCAGAACCGCCGCCCGCCGGTCAGGTCGTCGGCCCGCTGTACTCCAGCGCCGACGCCGCCGAGGCTGACCACGTCGGTGACCTGGGCCGGGGCCTCCGCCGCCGCCAGTGCCACCACCAGCGCCCCGTAGCTGTGCCCGACGAGCGTGATCGTCGCCGCCGGACGCCGCCCGGCCAGCTCCCGCAGCAGCGTGACAAGTCCGGCCGCGCCGCGCCGGGCGCTGACGCCACCGGCGGCGGTCAACACCCCGTCGGGCGGGTCGTAGCCGAGCCAGGCCAGCACCGCGACCCGCGCCGCTGGGTCGGTCGCCTGCAGCTCCCGGTAGAGCTGCCCGGCCTGCACCGCCGGCGCCCGCCGGGCCACCCCGCCCAACCCCCTGTCGAAGTCGGCGAGCGTGCTGCCGACGCCCGGCACCAGCACCGCGATCCGGTCCGCGTCGGCAAGGTCGCCGAGCACCTCGACCGCGCGACCGTCACCGCGCTCGTCGAACAGCAGGAACCGGCGTCCGTCGGCCGCCCAGTCCGCGTACGGGGGGCCGGCCGCGCGCATCGCCGCCGCCGTCACCGGGTACGCCTCGACGAACCCCGCCGCCGTGGCCGGCTCGGGTCGGGTCGGCAGGACCAGGTTCACGCCGAGCAGCGCGGCCATCGCCACCCGGCTGGCACCTCGTCGTCGCATCACGTTCTCCCTCCGGAATGTCGTCCGGAGGGAGAGTGCGCCGAGGGGCGGGGCCCGGTCGTCGTGCCGCAGAGCCGTTCCCGGGCTGGCTCCACAGGGCTACGGCTGTTGGTGTGTCGGTATTCAAGAGTGATCAATGGTTGACTATGGTCGGTGTCGTGAACCTGAAGGGATGGGCAGCGGCGAGCGGGATCTCGTACGCGACGGCACGTCGGCGTTATGAGTCCGGGACGCTGCCCGTTCCCACCTACCGGATCGGCCGTCTCATCATGGTTGGGGAGCCGGTCACTGGCGTAACCGGTGACGCCAGGCAGACCGTGGTGTTCGCCCGGGTGTCGTCGGCCGATCAGAGGCCGGACCTGGACCGGCAGGTCGCCCGGTGACTGTGTGGGCCACCGGCCGGCACCTCGGCGTGGACCGTGTGGTCACCGAGGTCGGCTCCGCGTTGAACGGGCACCGTAAGAGGCCCCGACCGGCGTTCCGGCCGCCGCCCCTCGAAACGCTGGGAGCGTGCCGCAACCCGGCTCGGCCGCGCGCACACCCGGGTGGCGAACCTGCGCCGCGACGGCCTGCACAAACTCACCACCAGGATCGCCACGACATACGACACGATCGTGGTCGAGGACCTGAACGTGACCGGCATGCTCGCCAACCGCAAGCTCGCACGGCACATCGCTGACGCTGGGTTCGCGGAGATCCGGCGGCAGCTGGCGTACAAGACGGTATGGAACGGCGGGCGGCTGCTGATTGCCGACCGCTGGTATCCGTCCTCGAAAACCTGCTCGGGCTGCGGCGCGGTGAAAACCAAGCTGGCCCTGCACGAGCGCGAATATGCCTGTAAGGCGTGCGGCCTGGTCATCGACCGCGACTGCAACGCCTCACTCAACTTGGCCACTCTCGCGGCCACGTTCGACACCGCCGGGAGTGGCCCGGTGGCAGCACGTGGAGCCGACCAGAAGACCCGCGTACGCGGGCAGGTGGCGACGAAGCGTGAACCCGGCACGACGTCAGTCGGTCAGACCGGGACCGTCCCACCGCAAGGCGGGACTACCAAACGTGTGCTTACAGCAGCGCACTGAAAGGTAACGGCTACTCGCCGGCGGCCACCAGACCCGTCTCGTACGCCAGCACCACGGCCTGGGCCCGGTCGCGCAGACCCAGCTTGGCCAGGATCCGCCCGACGTGCGTCTTCACGGTCTGCTCGGCCACCACCAGGTCACCGGCGATCTCCGCGTTGTTGCGGCCCCGGGCGATCAACCGCAGCACCTCGGTCTCGCGTGGAGTGAGCCCGGCCAGGTCGGTGGGACGCGGGCGGCGGCGGTCCGGACGGGCCGCGAACTCGGCGATCAGCCGGCGGGTGACGGCCGGGGCGAGCAGCGCGTCCCCGGCCGCCACCACACGCACCGCCTGCACCAGATCGGCCGCCGGGGCGTCCTTGAGCAGGAACCCGCTCGCCCCGGCGCGCAGCGCCTCGTACACGTAGTCGTCCAGGTCGAAGGTGGTGAGGATGAGCACCCGGGGTCGCTGCGCCGACCGGTCACCGAGCAGCTTGCGGGTGGCCTCCAGCCCGTCCATGACCGGCATCCGCACGTCCATCAGCACCACGTCCGGGTCGAGGTGGCGGGCGGCGGCCAGGGCCTGCGCCCCGTCGGCGGCGTCTCCCACCACCAGCAGATCCGGTTGGGCGGCGAGCAGCGCGCCGAAACCCTGCCGGACCATCGCCTGGTCGTCGGCGATCAGCACCCGGATCATCGGACCCCGCCCTCCGCGTCGTACGGCAACTCGGCCGCCACCGCGTAACCCCCGTCGGGCAGCGGCCCGGCGGTGAACGTACCGCCCAGCGACGTGGCCCGCTCCCGCATGCCGGTCAGCCCGTGCCCGGAACCGCCGTCGGCGGTCGGTCGGACGTCGGCCGGGGAGTTTTCGACGCGTACCCGCAGACCGGACGGACCGGCGCGGACGGTGACCCGCACCGCGGCGCCGGCCGCGTGGCGGGCCGCGTTGGCCAGGCTCTCCTGCACGATGCGGTACGCGGCCAGCCCGACCGGCGCGGGCACCCGGCCGTCGTCCATCGGCTCGTCGTCCACTGTCACCGGCAGCCCGGCTCGGCGTGCCGCGTCCACCATCGCGCCCAGGTCGGTCAGGTCCGGCTGCGGCGCGGTCTGCGGCCCGGTCGTCTCGCTGCGCAGCACCCCCAACAGCCGCCGCATGTCGGTCAGCGCGTCGCGGGCCGACGCGGCGATGGCGACGAACTCGGCGGCTGCCGGGGCCGGCACGTCCGTCAGCCGGTACGGGGCGGTCTCCGCCTGCACCGCGATCAGCGACATGTGGTGGGCCACCACGTCGTGCAGCTCCCGGGCGATGCGGGTGCGTTCCTCCAGCACCGCGCGGCGTTCCTGCTCCCGCTCGCTCAGCTCGGCCTGCGCCGCGAGGGCGTGCCGGGACAGCCGGTTGCGGCGGATCAGGTCGCCGACGATCGCCAGCGCGCCGAGCAGCAGCAGGACCGGAACCCGGTTGTCGGGGTGGACGAGGGTGAGTACCGGCACCGTGCTGATCGTCACCACCCAGGCCAGCACCGGCCGGTCGACCCGTGCGACGACCACCGCCAGCACCGCGATCGACCCGAGCGCCAGCGGCGGGGTCCATGGCCAGGCCTGGTCGTCTGGCGCGTTGAACGTGCAGATCAGCAGGGCCAGCACCGTCAGCCGCCAGGCCAGCAGCGGACGCCGGGGCAGCGCCAGCAGCGGCGCCACCGTCATCGCCGCGAAGAGCATCGCGATCGGTGTCGGCAGCCCCCACTCGCTCTCCACGGTCAGCGTGATCAGGAAGAGGCCGAGCGCGGCGAGCAGGCCGACCGGGGCGGCATAACGGGCCGGCCCGGGCCAACGGGCCAGCAGCGCCCGTTCGGGCCGGGCGTCCGGGCCCAGCAGGGTCTGTCGCAGGGCCCGCAGGGCCACGGCGATCGGTTGCCGGTTCACCACCCGGAGGCTACGGGCCGACCCCGCCACGAGGCGTGCCACCAGGGGTTGATCCCGGTGTCGTACCCCAGTGTGACGCGAGTCCCGTTAGCGCTTACTTGCGGGTAACGCCTAGGCTCCGACGCGTCCGTGCTGACCATTCGCAAGGGGGAACAGTGGCCCGTACCGTGCTGGTGACCGGGGGCAACCGGGGGATCGGCCTGGCCATCGCGCAGGCCTTCGCCAAGCAGGGCGACCGGGTGGCGGTCACCCATCGCAGCGGCGAGGCACCTGACGGGATGTTCGGCGTACGCGCCGACGTCACCGACGCCGCCTCGATCGACGCCGCGTTCACCGCCGTCGAGGCCGAGCTGGGGCCGGTCGAGGTGCTGGTCGCCAACGCCGGCATGACCGCCGACACGCTGCTGCTGCGCATGTCCGAGGAGCAGTTCACCGATGTGGTGGACACCAACCTCACCGGCGCGTTCCGGGTCGCGAAGCGGGCCTCCGGCAAGATGCTGCGCGCCAAGTGGGGCCGCATGATCTTCATCTCCTCGGTGGTCGGCCTGGCCGGCGGCGCCGGGCAGGTCAACTACGCCGCCAGCAAGGCCGGCCTCGTCGGCGTCGCCCGCTCGATCACCCGGGAGCTGGGCAGCCGCAACATCACCGCGAACGTGGTGGCGCCCGGCTTCATCGACACGGACATGACCGCCGGTCTCTCCGGCGACCGCAAGGCGGAGATCCTCAAGTCCATCCCGGCCGGCCGGATGGCCAGCCCGGACGAGGTCGCCGCCGTGGTCACCTGGCTGGCCTCCGACAGCGCCGGGTACGTCTCCGGCGCCGTCATCCCGGTCGACGGCGGCCTCGGCATGGGCCACTAACCCTTTTGACTACGGAGGAAATCAGCGATGTCCGGACTGCTCGCCGGTAAGCGGCTGCTCGTCACCGGTGTCATCACCGACGCCTCGATCGCCTTCTCGGTGGCGAAGCTCGCCCAGGAGAACGGCGCGCAGGTCGTGCTCACCGGCTACGGCCGGCTGTCCCTGGTCGAGCGGATCGCCAAGCGGCTGCCCGAGCCGGCGCCGGTCATCGAGGTGGACGTCACCAACACCGAGCACCTGGCCGGCCTCGCCGACCGGGTACGCGAGCACGTCGACGGCCTCGACGGTGTCGTGCACTCGATCGGCTTCGCCCCGCAGAGCTGCCTGGGCGGCGGCTTCCTCGACGCGCCCTGGGAGGACGTGGCGACCGCCCTGCACGTCTCCACCTTCTCGTACAAGTCGCTGGCCATGGCGGCGCTGCCGCTGATGTCGCCCGGCGGCGCGGTGGTCGGCCTGACCTTCGACGCGACGAAGGCGTGGCCGGTCTACGACTGGATGGGCGTGGCCAAGGCCGGCCTGGAGTCCACGTCCCGCTACCTGGCGATGCACCTGGGCAAGCAGGGCATCCGCAGCAACCTGGTCGCCGCCGGGCCGCTGCGCACCATCGCCGCGAAGTCGATCCCCGGCTTCGACCAGTTCGAAACTGCCTGGGCCGAGCGTGCCCCGCTGGGCTGGAGCCTCACCGACCAGGAGCCCGCCGCACGGGCCTGCCTGGCACTGCTCTCCGACTGGTTCCCGGCCACCACCGGCGAGATCGTCCACGTCGACGGCGGCTACCACGCCATCGGTTCCTGACGCTGCACCGCGACGCTCCCTGGTCGCCGTTCGCGTGACCCACGCGTCCGGACCAGGGGGCGTCGCCGGGACGTCCCGGCCGAGGGGCAAGAATGACAGCATGTCGTACGACGCGGTGGTGCTGGTGTCCTTCGGCGGGCCCGAACGGCCCGAGGACGTGATGCCGTTCCTGCAGAACGTGACCCGGGGCCGGGGCGTGCCGCCCGAGCGGTTGATCGAGGTCGCCGAGCACTACCAGCACTTCGGTGGGGTGTCCCCGATCAACCAGCAGTGCCGGGACCTGCTGGCCGCCGTCCGCGCCGACTTCGCCGCGCACGGTGTCGACCTGCCCATCTACTGGGGCAACCGCAACTGGGACCCGATGCTCGCCGACACCGTGACCCAGATGCGCGACGACGGGGTCACCCGGGCGTTGGCCTTCGTCACCAGCGCGTACGGCGGCTACTCGTCCTGCCGGCAGTATCAGGAGGACATCGCCGCCGCCCGTGCCGCCGTCGGTTCGGACGCCCCGGTGATCGAGAAGCTGCGCCAGTTCTGGGACCACCCCGGTTTCGTCGAGCCGCACGTCGACGCGGTTCGGGCGGCCCTGGGCCAGCTCGACCAGGCGTTGCGGGACACCACCCGGCTCGTCTTCACCGCCCACTCCATCCCCAGCTCGATGGCGGCCAACGCCGGCCCGCACGGCGGCCGGTACGAGGCGCAGCTGCACGAGACCGCCCGGCTCGTCGCCGCCGCCGCCGCACCCGACCTGGCGTACGACCTGGTCTGGCAGAGCCGCTCCGGCCCGCCGCAGGTGCCGTGGCTGGAACCGGACATCAACGACCACCTGGCCACCCTCGCGCAGGGCGGCACCACAGGTGTGGTGGTCAGCCCGATCGGGTTCGTCTCCGACCACCTGGAGGTCGTGTGGGACCTGGACACCGAAGCGTTGGAGACGGCGAAGCAGCTCGGCCTGGACTTCGTCCGGGCCGGCACGCCGGGCACCGACCCCCGCTTCGTGACCATGGTGCGTGAGCTGGTCACCGAGCGGACCGACCCGGACGGCGCGCAGCTGCGCCGTTGCCTGGGTGAGCTGCCCAGGTGGGACACCTGCCCGACCGTCTGTTGCGTGCCGACCCGTCGCCCCTGACCTCTGAGGATCATCATGCATGACCGCAAGCCCGTGCAGAGTTGGCTGACCGACATGGACGGCGTGCTGGTGCACGAGGGCCAGCCGGTGCCCGGCGCGCCCGAGTTCATCAACCGGCTGCGCTCCTCCGGCAAGCCGTTCCTGGTGCTGACCAACAACTCGATCTACACCCCGCGCGACCTGACGGCTCGACTCAGCCGGATGGGCCTGGACGTGCCGGAGGAGTCGATCTGGTCGTCCGCCCTGGCCACCGGCCAGTTCCTCGCCGACCAAAGGCCGGGTGGCACCGCGTACGTCATCGGTGAGGCCGGGCTGACCACGGCGCTGCACGCCGTCGGCTACGTGCTGACCGACTTCGCGCCCGACTACGTGGTGCTCGGGGAAACCCGCACCTACAGCTTCGAGGCGATCACCAAGGCCGTCCGCCTGATCAACGACGGTGCCCGGTTCATCTGCACCAACCCTGACGTGACCGGCCCGTCCGTGGAGGGCGCGCTACCCGCCGCCGGCTCGGTCGCCGCCATGATCTCCAAGGCGACCGGGGTCGAGCCGTACTTCGTCGGCAAGCCCAACCCGATGATGATGCGCTCGGCGCTCAACACCATCAACGCGCACTCGGAGAGCACCGCGATGATCGGCGATCGGATGGACACCGACATCCTGTGCGGCCTGGAGGCTGGGCTGGAGACCATCCTGGTGCTCACCGGGATCAGCAGCCGCACCGAGGCGGAGCGTTACCCGTACCGCCCCTCCCGGATCATCAACTCGGTCGCGGACCTGCTCGACGAGGTCTGACCAGCCCGGTGCCGTTGCGGTCTGGTCAGGGGTGCAGGGGGGCGTTGCAGGCGGCTACCAGGGCCTGACGGCAGGCTGCGGTGAGCGGTCGCAGCGCCGCGTCCCGTTGCTGCGCCTCGTGGTTGTTGATCGCGCCGCCCGGGGCGGCGTGCCCGGCCAACGCGAGCACCCGGTCGAGCACCGCGGCCCGGGCGAAGAGCCGGCGGGATCGCGGGTCGAAGCCCGGTGGCAGATCGGTGGTGCCGTCCGGGCGACGCAGCGCGGCCAACGCGCCGGCCAGCTCGGGCCGCCACTGGGCCACGTCGAGGCGGGTCAGCACGGCTGTCGTCTCGGCCAGCGCGGCGGCCAACTCGGCCTCTGCCTCGGCGGCGCCGGGCAACGCGAGTGACGCGGCGGGGGCGTTGGCCGGCAGCGGGTAGACCCGCCAGAGCACCGTCTCGAAACAGTCCCCTGAGCCGGAGGTGTGCAGCCGCACCTGGGGGATCAACCCGAGCCCACCGGCGACCACCGCCTCGCCCGTGATCAGCGCCGCTCCGGCGAAGTCGCCAGGGCCGGGCAGCCCCCGCGGGTCGCCCGGTGCCGGCAGCACCAGGCGGATGTCGTCCGGGGACAGCTTGGCCAGGGTGGGCAGCGCGGCGCCCAGCGGGACGTCGGTCCAGGTGCCGGGGGCGTCCGCCACGAGGTGCTCCTCGTCGCCGGCGATGGCGTCGGCGACCTCGTCGTACGGCACCAAGCCGGCGCGCCACGCGCGCACCCAGGCAACGAACCGGCTGGACCGGCGCGGCGCGAGTGTGGCCGCGCCCGTTGCGGGGGTGGACATGCCGAAAGGGTACGTGGTCACGACCGGCCCTGTCTCGGCTGCCGCTCCGGTCGCCCGGCCTGCCCCCAACTGCCCTGTTCGCCCAAATCCCCGCCCCCTGGCGCGGCTGTGCGGTCGGCGGTCCGAGCACGGGGCGGTGTGTCGGAGGTGGGGTGGGCGGGGGCCGGGGTTAGCGTGATCGACATGGCGGGGCGATACGGCGAGGACGTGTTGGCGGGCGACTGGCGGCGGCGCAAGGTCACCCCCGAGGTGGACGCCGAAGCGGATCTCGTGGTCGAGGATGCCGACTCCGGGTTCTGCGGAGCGGTGGTGGGCTTCGAGGCCGGCGCGGTGGTGTTGGAGGACCGGCACGGTAAACGGCGCAACTTCCCGCTGTTGCCGGCGGCGTTCCTGCTCGACGGCCGCCCGGTGACGCTGCGCCGACCGACCCGCGCGTCGGTGCCGGCGGCCCGCCGACGGACCGCCTCCGGCTCGGTCGCCGTGGACAACGTCCGGGCCCAGGTGGCGAAGGCCAGCCGAATCTGGGTGGAGGGCATCCACGACGCCGCGCTGGTCGAGCGGATCTGGGGCGACGACCTACGGATCGAGGGCGTGGTGGTCGAGCCGTTGGACGGCATCGACGCTCTCGACGCCGAGGTACGCGACTTCGGCCCCGGCCCGACCCGACGACTCGGCGTGCTCGTCGACCACCTGGTGCCGGGCAGCAAGGAGAGCCGGATCGTCGCCCGCGTGAACTCGCCGCACGTGCTGGTGACCGGGCACCCCTACGTGGACGTGTGGCAGGCGGTCAAGCCGTCGGCGTTGGGCATCGCGGCCTGGCCGGTGGTGCCGCCGGGGCGGCCGTGGAAGGAGGGGGTCTGCGCGGCCCTCGGGGTGGCCGAGCCGGCCGACATGTGGCGGCACATCCTGTCCCGGGTGAACAGCTTCGCCGAGGTGGAGACACCTCTGATCAACGCCATGGAACGCCTCATCGACTTCGTCACCGAGCCAGCCTGACCGCCTGGTCCGTCAGATCCGCCCAGCGGCGGGTCAGGGAACCTCGTCCGGGCTGCGGGTGAAGACGAACGTGGCGATGTCGACCGCAAGGGCCCGTCCGCTGTCGTCGCGCAGCACCGACAGGACCTCACCGTTCTCCGGGCCGGAACGTCCCCGCCAGCGGTCCGTCCCCTCGGCGGCGAACCGGCTGACCCTCTCACCGCGGACATGGGCCACCAGGTCACCCGCGTCCCAGCGCAGGTCCAGCGGAACGCCCATCCACCACCAGCGACCGATCAGCTCGGCCACCTCGGCAGCCGGCGCGGCGGTGTTCGGCCGCCAGGGCCGTGGGAGCGCCGGCTCGGCGTCCAGCACCGTGGTCAGCAGCCGGCGGCCGAGCCCGGTGATCGGGAACCCGTACGAGTTGGCGAAGCCGACCACTGCGGTACGGGTGGGTCGGTGCACAGTGAGGGTGGCCACGTACCCGGGCATCGAGCCGCCGTGCCCGACGTACACGCGTTCGCCGTCCCGGTAGAGCTCCAGCCCGAGGCCGTGCCCGCCGGTCCAGGAGTCGTCGCTGATCACCACGGGGGAGCACATCTCGGTCAGCGTCTCGGCGGCCAGCACCGACGGGTCGGGGTCGGCCAGGAACACGGCCCAACGGCCCAGGTCCTCGATCGTCGACCAGAGCTGCCCGGCGGGGGCCATGGCGCCGGTTTCGGTACGGGGTTCCTCGCGCAGGGTGCCGTGCCAGGGGTGGACGACGTAGCCGGGGGCGTACGGCTCGGTGGCCGCGTAGGTGGTGCGGCGCAGGCCCAGCGGGGTGAGGATCCGTTCGTCGAGCAGGTCGGCCCACTGTGTCCCGGTGAGCCGTTCGAGCAGGCCGCCGAGCAGCCCGTACGCCAGGTTGGAGTAGTGGTACGTGCGGTGCGGCGGGTAAGCGATCTTGTCGGCGTCGACAGTGGCGAGCAGGGTGGTCAGATCGACGCCCGCCGCCCGTTCCCACCAGTCGCCCTCGGGTTCGCGTTGGATGCCGCTGGCGTGGCTGAGCAGTTGGCGCACTGTGAGCGCGCCCACTCCGGTGCCCGGCAGGTGCTGCTCCAACTGGTCGTCGAGGGCCAGTCGGCCGGCATCGCGCAACTGCATGATCAGGGTGGCGGTCATCGTCTTGCTGATCGAGCCCAATCGGTACTGCAGGTCGGCATCCGGGCGGGGGTTTTCGCCGGCGACGGCCACATGCGCCAGCGTGCCGTCGCGGACCACGCCCAGCACCAGCGACGGCGTGCGCCCGTCGGCCTGTGCCTGGGCGACCCGGGTGTCGATCTGTCGGACGGTCTCGGGTAGCAGGGTCAACGGGATCTCCTCGGGGTCGGGCCGCCGATTCATGGTGTTTTGGGGGGTCGGAAGGGGTCTCGCCGAGCCTACTGATCTTCGCAGGGAGGTCGCGCGTGCATTTGCGTGTCACGATTGAGTGGTGGACGCCGTGGTGTGGATCGTTTTGGGTGTGCTGCTGGCCGTCGCGGAGATTTTCACGACGACGCTATTTCTGATCATGTTCGGTGCCGGGGCGTTCGCCGCCGCCGGTGCGGCCGCCCTGGGCGCGCCGGTCGCCGTGCAGGCGCTGGTCTTCGCTGTGGTGTCGGCGTTGAGCCTGGTGGTGGTGCGACCGGTCATCAAGCGGCACAGCCGCTCCGCGCTGGAAAGCGGCGAACAGCCGTTCGGTGTGGAGGCGATCGAGGGCTCCACGGCGCTGGTGCTGGAACGGGTGGACGCCGAGCAGGGTCTCGTCAAGATCGACGGCGAGCTGTGGACCGCCCGGTCGTACGACACGACGCAGGTTTACGACCCCGGTCAACGGGTTCGGGTGATAAAGGTCCGGGGCGCGACAGCCCTGGTGTGGCAGGACGATGTTTCTTCCGCCGGCGAGCTGCCGGAATCGAGAGGGTGAACGGGATGACGATACTCGGGGTGGTGGTGATCGCGGTGGCGTTGATCGCCGTGATAACGCTGGCCAAGGCGGTGCGGATCGTGCCGCAGCAACGCCAGGACGTGGTGGAACGGCTCGGAAAGTACAAGCGCACCCTCAGCCCCGGCCTCAACCTGCTGGTGCCGTTCGTCGACGCGGTCCGCACCAAGGTCGACATGCGGGAGCAGGTGGTCAGCTTCCCGCCGCAGCCGGTGATCACCTCGGACAACCTGGTGGTCTCGATCGACACGGTTCTCTACTTCAAGGTGGTCGACTCGGTCCGGGCGACCTACGAGATCTCCAGCTTCCTCCAGGCCATCGAGCAGCTGACGGTGACGACGTTGCGTAACGTGATCGGCTCACTCGATCTGGAGCGGGCGCTGACCAGCCGCGACGAGATCAACCGGCACCTCTCGGGTGTGCTGGACGAGACCACCGGCCGCTGGGGCATCAAGGTGACCCGGGTCGAGATCAAGGCGATCGAGCCGCCGGCCAGCATCCGCGACTCGATGGAGAAGCAGATGCGCGCCGAGCGGGACCGTCGCGCGGCGATCCTGACCGCCGAGGGGCACAAGCAGTCGGTGATCCTCACCGCCGAGGGTGACAAGCAGTCGGCGGTGCTGCGGGCCGACGGTGACCGGCAGGCCCGGATCCTGCAGGCCGAGGGTCAGGCGAAGGCGATCCGGACGGTCTTCGACGCGATCCACCAGGCCAATCCGAGCCAGAAGGTGCTCGCCTACCAGTACCTGCAGGCTCTGCCGCAGATCGCCCAGGGCAGCGCCAACAAGGTCTGGATCATCCCGGCGGAGCTGACCAAGGCCCTGGAGGGGATGGGTGGCGCACTCGGCGGGCTGAGCCAGATGGTGGGGGATCTGCCCGCGCCGGAGGCGGCCGAACACGCGAGCCAGGTCGAACGCGAGGCCGCCGAGGCGGCGCAGGCCGCGGCGGACGCCGCCCAGCAGATCCACGACGAGGTACGCGTCGCCGAGGCGCAGGCCACCGGCGGCAAGGGCCCGAAGGGGCTGCCCGCGCCGGAGCCGGTGTCGCCGACCAGCCTCGTGGAGGACCCGGCCGACCAGCGCGAACGCGGCTGATCACGCCTTAATACGAGAAAGACTCATGGGGCGCTCCGACGCCTGCCACGATCGGTCCTAGGACGGGTGGTGACCAGGCAATCGGGGCGCCCCGGCGCGTCGGTGCACCGCTCGACGACGAGCGAGGTGACGCATGAAGGATCCGGCGAATCGGATGTGGTCCTCGGCCCCGGTGCCCGGCGCGCACGACCCGGTCGCCCCGCTGGGCTCCCGGCGTAGCGGTGGCGGGTTCGGCGTACTGCCCTTCGTCGGCGAGCCGACCCCGGGCGCTCCCGCCACGAACGCCAGTTGGGCCTGGTCGGTGCGTCGGTTCGCGCGGGCGGCGGTCTGGCTGCTGCCCGCGTACGCCATCCTCTACGGCGCGGTGGCGATGGCCAGCGACGGAGGGGTGGGCAACGACCCCTATCCGGCCGACGGCCGGGCGGTGTACCTGATCGGGTGGGTGGCAGCGGTCTGGCTCGGCCTGCTCGCGCTGCTGGCCCTCACCGGGCTGCTGGCCGCGACCCGCAGCCGCCGGGTGGCCGCCGCCGGGCTGCTGGTCAGCATCGCCGGCACCGTGCTCATGCTGCCGTTCGCCGGGCTTGAGGAGCAGACGCCGGTCTTCGGCGCCACCGCGCGGTCGCTGGTCCTGCTCGGGGCGACGTTCTACAGCGCGGGCTGGTTCCTCACCGGGTGGGCGGTGGCCCGCTCGGGCACCTTCAGCCTCGGCGACGGCGTCATGCTGATCATCGCCGCTCCGCTGCTCGGCCTCGGTGGTGCCCTGATCGGCTCGTTGCAGACGTTCGGCGCGATCTTCGTACTGATCGCCGGCATCGGCATCGGCTACCGCTCCGGCCGCCTGATGCCCCGCGAAACGGCGAGAGACGCCGCCAGTGCCAGCCTGAGTACCCCCAACCCCTGAGCCCGCGTCCCTCGCCCAGCTCCGGTGATCATGAGGTTGACGGGCGATTCCGTGATCAAACCTCCCGCTAACCCCATGATCACCGGGGCGGGGGGAGGGGGTGAAGTTGGTGACAATTGCCGGGTGGGGGTGGTCGACTGGCGGCTTTCGTGGCAACCCTGGGTTGCATGGCCGCCTCTCGCTCGCCGCTGTCGCGGCTGCTCACCGTGCTGCTCGCCGGCGTGTTGGCCGGGCTTGTCCTGGCCGTCGCCGCGCTGCCGGGCAACCTGCTGCTCGGGCTCACCGCCCGCTCCGCGCTCGGGTCGTACGCCGCGTTGCCGGCGTCGCTGAAGACCCCGGCCACGCCGCAGCGTTCGTACCTCTACGCCAACGACGGCAAGACGCTGATCACCACGTTCTACGACGTGAACCGCACCGACGTCCCGCTGTCGGAGGTCGCCCCGGTGATGCGGCAGGCGATCGTGGCGGCCGAGGACCGGCGCTTCTACGACCACGGTGGCGCGGACCTGCGCGGCCTGGCCCGCGCGGTGGTGGCCAACGTCAAGGGCGGTGGCACCGAGCAGGGCGGCTCGACGCTGACCATGCAGTACGTCCGTAACGTGCTCAAGACCGACCCCACCCGCACCGCCGAGGAGCGGGCCGCGGCGACCGACCCCACCGTCGGCCGCAAGATCCAGGAGATCCGGTACGCGAGCGCGCTGGACAAGAGCCTCGGCAAGGACGAGATCCTCGACCGATACCTGAACATCGCCTACTTCGGCTCCGGCGCGTACGGGATCGCGGCGGCCAGCCAGCGGTACTTCGGCAAGCCCCCGGCCAAGCTGACCCTCGCCGAGTCGGCCCTGCTGGCCGGCCTGGTGCAGTCCCCGGATGCGTACAGCCCGATCAGCGGTGACAAGGACGAGGCGCTGGTCCGCCGGTCGTACGTGCTGGACTCGATGGTCGCCACCAACGCGATCACCGCCGCGCAGGCCGCCCAGGCCAAGGCCGAGCCGCTGACCCTGCACCCCACCGCCCAGCCCAACGGCTGCACCGCCGTCTCCCAGGGCCACGACGACTGGGGTTACTTCTGCGACTACCTGCGCCAGTGGTGGCTGACCCAGCCGGCCTTCGGAGCGACGGTCGCGGAGCGCGAGCAGGCGCTGCGTTCGGGCGGCTACACGGTGGTCACCTCGCTGGACCCGAAGATCCAGGCCACCGCGCAGCAGCAGGCCACCAAGGTCTATGGGTACGACAACAAGCGCGCCCTGCCGATCGCGGCGGTCCAGCCGGGCACCGGGCGGGTGTTGGCGATGGCGGTCAACCGGCACTACAGCCTCGCCGACAACCCGGCCGGGCAGGCGAACTACCCGAACACCGTCAACCCGTTGATCTCCGGCGGGGCCAGCGTCGACGGGTACCAGGCGGGTTCGACGTTCAAGCTGTTCACCATGCTCGCCGCGCTCGAGTCGGGCCGTACCCTCTCCACCGGTTTCGACGCGCCCGCCAAGCTGCCCACCCGGTACCCCGCCGAGGGGTCGGGCAGCTGTGACGGCCACTGGTGCCCGGCGAACGCCAACCCGGACTGGATGGACGGCTACCGGATGATGTGGGACGGCTTCGGCCGTTCGGTGAACACCTACTTCGTCTGGCTGGCCGAGCAGGTCGGCCAGGACAAGGTGGTCCAGATGGCGCAGCGACTCGGCATCACGTTCCGCGCCGACTCGGACGCCACCTTTGCCAAGAACAACGCCGCGAACTGGGGTTCGTTCACCCTCGGTGTGGCGGCCACCACCCCGTTGGACCTGGCCAACGCGTACGCCACGGTGGCCGCCGAGGGCACCTACTGCACGCCGGTGCCGGTGGTCTCGGTGACCGGCGCGGACGGCACGAAGGTGCCGGTCGGGCAGCCCTCCTGTAAGCGGGTTCTCGACGCCGACGTCGCCCGTGCCGCCACCGACGCGGCGCGCTGCCCGGTGGGGCAGCAGTCGGCGTTCGGGCAGTGCAACGGCGGCACCGCCACCGGTGTGAACGACATTCTCGACGGCCGACCGGTCGCCGGTAAGACGGGTAGCTCGGAGGAGAACTCCACCGAGACGTTCGTCGGCTTCACCCCGCAGGTCGCGGTGGCCGGTATCGCCGCCAACCCGGACGACCCGGCCGACTCGGTGGGGTCGGCGGTGCAGACCAAGGTGATCGACGCGGTCGCCCGGGTCATCGCCACCGCCGTGAAGGGCCAGCCGGAGAAGACGTTCGCCGCACCCAGCCACGAACTGGCCGGCGACCCGCACCGCCCGGTGGACCCCCCCAAGGTCCCGAACCGCCAGCAGGACCCCACCACCGACGACCCTCGCTCAACCCTCCAACGCTGGCTAGACCGCCGAGGCTGACCCCGACCCACCCCCGCGCCCCACCCCGCTCCCCGCGATCTTGCACTTTCGGTTGTCGAATAGCACTTTTTGCGGCCTTTTGTCCGTGCAGAAAGTGCAAGATTGGCGCGGGGTGGGTCAGCGCTCGCGGCGGCGGGGGCGGTAGCTGGCTACGGTGGCGGGGAGGCCGCGGCGGATTATTTCGGCGACGGCGGTGAAGCCGAGCAGTGCGGTGGCCACGCCGGCCCCGAGCCGATCAGCGATCTCGCGGACCTCGTCGCGCGCGCCGAGGGCGCCCTGGCCGACAAGCATGGCCACCCGCTGCCCGCCGCGCAGCACCTCGGCCGCCCGGCGCACGTCCGCCTCCGGCGGCACCGTCGGGTTCTGCTCGGCGCGTTGCTGGTCTGGTAGTAGCCGTGCGCGTGCGGCGGGTTCGGCACGGCCGGCTCGTCCTGGATGTCCAGGGGCAGGATCAGGGCGGTGACGGTACGCCGGGCCAGCGCCGTCCGGCATGCCCGATCGACCAGGTGGCGTACCTGCGCCGGGTTGTCGAGCTGGGCCAGGAACGCCGCGGCCACGTCCTTGTAGAGGGCGAGCAGGTCGACCTCCTGGTAGTAGCCGCCGCCCTCGGCGGTGGTAGCGGTGTGCCCGACCAGGGCGATCACGGGTTGGTGGTCGAGCTTGGCGTCGTACAGGCCGTTGAGCAGGTGGATGGCGCCCGGCCCGCTGGTGACCAGCGCGCAGCCCAGCGGACCGCCGCCGTACTTGACATGCGCGGAGCCGGCGAAGCCGGCGGTCTCCTCGTGGCGGACCTGGATGAACTGGGCCCGCCCGTTGGTGCGTTGCAGCTCCGGACAAAATGCCCCGCCGGACGGGCGTCGAAGCGCACTGCTCCGCGTCCGGCAGAATCGTCGGGTGCCCGTCCACCAGATCACTGACCCCGACGATGACCGGATCGCCGACTACCGGGCGCTCACCGACGTCGAGCTGCGCACCCGCTGGGAGCCGCCGCACGGCCTGTTCATCGCCGAGGGGGAGTTGGTGCTGCGCCGGGCGCTGCGCGCGGGCTACCCGGCCCGGTCGTACCTGGTCGACGCCAAGCGGGTCGACCAGCTTGCCGACCTGGACACCGGCGACGCGCCGGTCTACGCCGCGACCCAGGACGTGCTGCAACGGGCCACCGGTTTCCACGTACACCGGGGGGTGTTGGCGTCGTTCCACCGCCGGCCGCTGCCGACGGCGGCCGAGGTGCTCACCGCCGCGCGACGGGTCGTGCTCCTGGAGGACGTGAACAACCACACCAACCTCGGTGCGGTCTTCCGAGGTGCCGCCGCGCTCGGCATCGACGCGGTGCTGCTGTCGCCGTCCTGCGCCGATCCGCTGTACCGGCGCAGTGTCCGGGTCAGCATGGGTGAGGTCTTCGCGATGCCGTACGCGAAGCTCGACCGCTGGCCCGAGGGCCTGGACCAGGTACGGGAGGCCGGCTTCACGGTGCTCGCCATGACGCCCGCGCCGGACGCCGTACCGATCCAGCGGTTGACCCCGGCGCAGCGCGAGCGGGCGGCGCTGCTGCTCGGAGCCGAGGGGCCCGGCCTCACCGCGGCGGCCCAGGCCGCCAGCGACGTGCGGGTGGTCCTGCCGATGAGGCGTGGCGTCGACTCGTTGAACGTCGCCGCCGCGGCGGCGGTGGCGTTCTGGGAGCTGGGCCGCGACGATCCGCCGTTCGGCGGCGAGTAGATCGCTTCGGCTTGCATGGCCATGCGTTCTATTGCATAATTTTCCCCGTGTCCAAGGTTCTCACCTCCCTGCCCACCGGCGAACGTGTCGGCATCGCCTTCTCCGGCGGCCTCGACACCTCGGTCGCGGTCGCGTGGATGCGCGACAAGGGCGCGATTCCCTGCGCCTACACCGCCGACATCGGCCAGTACGACGAGCCCGACATCGCCTCGGTGCCCGGTCGCGCGCTCAGCTACGGCGCCGAGGTCGCCCGCCTGGTCGACTGCCGCGCCGCCCTGGTCGAGGAGGGCCTCGCCGCGCTGACCTGCGGCGCCTTCCACATCCGCACCGGCGGGCGGGCGTACTTCAACACCACCCCACTGGGCCGCGCCGTGACCGGCACCCTGCTGGTGCGGGCGATGGTCGCCGACGACGTCCAGATCTGGGGCGACGGCTCGACCTTCAAGGGCAACGACATCGAGCGGTTCTACAGGTACGGCCTGCTGGCCAACCCGATGCTGCGGATCTACAAGCCGTGGCTCGACACCGCCTTCGTCACCGAGCTCGGTGGGCGCAAGGAAATGTCGGAGTGGCTGCTCGAACGCGACCTGCCCTACCGGGACAGCACCGAGAAGGCGTACTCGACCGACGCCAACATCTGGGGTGCCACGCACGAGGCGAAGACCCTGGAACACCTCGACACCGGCATCGAGACGGTCAACCCGATCATGGGCGTCCGGTTCTGGGACCCGTCGGTGGAGATCCCGACCGAGGACGTCACCGTCGGCTTCGACCAGGGCCGGCCGGTCACGATCAACGGCAAGGAGTTCGGCAGCGCTGTCGACCTGGTGCTGGAGGCCAACGCCATCGGCGGCCGGCACGGCCTGGGCATGTCGGACCAGATCGAGAACCGCATCATCGAGGCCAAGAGCCGCGGCATCTACGAGGCGCCCGGGATGGCGCTGCTGCACGCCGCGTACGAGCGGCTGGTCAACGCCATCCACAACGAGGACACCCTGGCGAACTACCACAGCGAGGGTCGCCGCCTCGGTCGACTGATGTACGAGGGCCGCTGGCTGGACCCGCAGGCGCTGATGCTGCGCGAGTCGTTGCAGCGGTGGGTCGGCACGGCGGTCACCGGTGAGGTGACGTTGCGGCTGCGCCGGGGCGAGGACTACTCGATCCTGGACACCACCGGCCCGTCGTTCAGCTACCACCCGGACAAGCTGTCGATGGAGCGTACCGAGGACTCGGCGTTCGGCCCGTCGGACCGGATCGGCCAGCTCACCATGCGCAACCTGGACATCGCCGACTCGCGGTCGAAGCTGGAGCAGTACGCCTCCCTCGGCCTGGTCGGCGGCGGGAACCCGCAGCGGATGATCGGGGCCGCGCAGGCCGCCTCGACCGGGCTGATCGGCGCGATGCCCCAGGGCGGCGCGGAAGCCATCGCCTCCCGGGGCGTCGCCTCCGCGGAGGACGAGGCACTCGACCGCGCCGCCATGGAGTTCGGCGTCGACTGAGCCCCGCTGACCCCGGCTGCCGGTGGCAAGTCGAGTTCCGGCGTCACGGACGGTAGCGTGTCGGCCGTGTTCCCTACCGTCCGTGAGGTCCTCGCCCTGGACCCGGTCCGCCACGGCGCGCCACGCGTGGTCGCTGGCGACGACGGGCTGGACCGACCCGTCCGCTGGGTGCACGTCGCCGAGGTGCCGGACATCGCCACCCTGCTCGGCGGCGGCGAACTGGTCCTCACCACCGGCATCGGCCTGCCCGGCGACGACGCCGGGTTGCGCGCGTTCATCGGCGACCTCGCCGACGTCGGAGTCTCCGGGCTCGTCGTCGAGCTGGGCCGCCGGTACGTCAGCGGGGTGCCCCGGGTGATGGCCGCCGCCGCCGAGCGGCGCGGGTTGCCCCTGGTGGAGCTGCGCCGGGCCACCCCGTTCGTCCGGATCACCGAGGCGGTGCACGCGCTGATCGTCGACGCGCAGCTCACCGAACTGCGCGCCACCGAGGAGATCCACCAACGGTTCAACGACCTCTCCGTCGAGGGCGCCGACGCCGCCGAGGTGATCCGACAGGCCGCCGAGCTGTCCGGTTGCCCGGTGGTGCTGGAGAACCTGTCCCGGCAGGTGCTCGGGTACGACCCGGCGGGCGAGAGCGCCGAGCTGCTGCTCGACGGCTGGGAGCAGCACTCCCGGCGGATCCGTCCGGCCGGGCGGACCGCGTACGACCCGGACAGCGGCTGGCTCGTGACCACAGTCGGCGCCCGGGGGCAGGACTGGGGTCGACTGCTGCTGCGCTGGCCGGCCAGCGGGGACGTGCCAAGCGCCCGGGCCATCGAACCGGCAGCTGGCTCGCCCACCCGGCTCACCATCCTGATCGAGCGGGCGGCGTCCACCCTCGCGCTGGGCCGGCTGATCCGCCGCGACGCCGAGGGCCTGGAACGGCAGATCCACCGCACCCTGCTCACCGCGCTGCTCGACCACTCCCGCCCGGTGGACGAGGTTGGGCTACGGGCCAAGGCGCTCGGCGTGGTGCTCGACCGGCGGCACCTGGTCGGCGTGATGGTCCGGCACCGCGCCGACGACCCCGCCGGGGAGGTCGGCCCCGAGGCCGGCCAGGCCCGGCTACGGGATCTCTCCGAGGCGGTCGGCCAGGCCCTGCGGGAGTCGAAGCTGACCGCCCTGACCAGCGCCGTCGACGACAACTCGGTGGGCGCGCTACTGGCCCTACCCGACCCGGCCGCCGAGGACCGCGCGCTGTCCGCGTTCGCCAGCGCACTTCGTCGGGTACGCCTCGACGTCGGCGCCGGCCGGCCAGGGCCCGGTGTCGAACCGGCTCGGGTCGCCTCCGACGCCTCCCGTGCGGCGTTGGGCGCCGACCCGCCTCGCGCAGGGTTCGGGGCCGAGGCTGCTCGGGCCGGTGGCGATGTTCCCCGGGGAGCTGGCCCGGGTGCCGTGATCGTTGCCGCCGGCTCCGGGGTGAGCACCCTGCGGGAGGCCCGCCGGTCGCTGGTCGAGGCGCGGCAGATCGCCGAGGCGGCCCGGCGGGACCGGCGCGATCTACCGATCTTCCGGCTGCCGCACGTCGGCCTGGCCGGGTTGCTGCACCTGCTGCGCGACGAGCCCCGCCTGCAGACGTTCGTGGAGCGCGAACTCGGCGCGCTACTGGAGTACGACGCCCGGCACCCCCGGGAACAGCTGCTCGACACCCTGCGCGCGTACCTGGAGCAGGGCCGCAACAAGTCCGCCGGTGCCGCCGCCGCCCACCTGTCCCGGCCGGCCTTCTACGAACGCCTGGCCCGCATCGCCCGCATCCTCGACGTGGACCTGGACTCGGTAGAGGCCAGCCTGTCCCTCCACGTGGCCCTACTAGCCCTAGAAGCAGTCCGAACCCCCTAGCCTCACCCCTAACTCGAAAATCGAACCGTGCGTAGACACGCGGCAGCATCCCGCGTCGCGAAGCGGCGTGGGATGGGTTGTGGTGTGGCTGTTAGGCGGCGAGGTCGAGGGTGACGCGGTAGCCGAGGGCTTCGA
>NZ_JAGPXW010000053.1:0-14817 GCF_018070365.1 Micromonospora sp. D93
ACCCGAACCCCACAAGTGCTCCAACACCTGCCGATGCCCGAACGTCACCACACCTGGTCTCGCCACCAGCACCTCCACCACAACCAAGATCAGTTGCACTGAAGCCTAGAAACCACCCGGCGTGTCGCGTCGCCAACTTCATGATCAACGGGGTCGGCGGGTGGGGTGGGGTGCGGTTGGGGGCGCTGTTAGGGGAGGGGGACGGGGATGGTGCGGGATTCTGTGCGGGCGGTTTCGGCGGCGGCCAGGATGCCTACCACCTCGCGGCCGAAGCGGACGTCGCAGCGGTGGTCCCGCGTGCCGGCCCGCACCTGCTCGACGAGTTGGTCGATGGCGACGCCGAACGCTGTGGCGGCGTCGTTCTCGCCGAACGGGACGTTCTCGATGCCGTTCTCGCCGTAGAACACGAACTCCCGGGCCATCGACTCGGTCGGGGCATCCAGGGAGAGCGAGGCGCTGCTCGTGGCACCGCCCTCGTGGGTGAGTAGGAGGTGCACCATCCCGCTCGGTCCGTCCATCGCCGCCACCTGCGTCACCCGACCCAGCACCGGCAGGAGGATCGACAGTGCGTGCGGGGCGATGTCCCAGAGCGCCCCGTGCTCCCGACGCCACAACGAGCCGCCGTACGGGCTGCCGTCCTGGAAGATCGAGGCGAACGCGGTGGTCCGGCCGTGCTGCCAGCCCCCGGCGGCGGCGGTGGCGGCCAGGAACGCGGTCACGTTCGGCTGGAACCGCTGGGTGAAGAAGACGACCGAGGCCACCCCGGACTCCTCGGCGGCGGCCACGACAGAGTCGGCGTCGGCCACGCTGAGCGCCAGCGGCTTGTCCAGCAACAGGTGCCGACCGGCGCGGGCCGCCCGGACCGCGATGTCAGCCTGGATGTCCGGCGGCAGGGCGACGGCGACCGCCTCGCACTGCTCGATCAGCGCGTCGACGTCGGCGTAGGCGGGCACCCCGTACCGCTCGGCCAGCGCGGACGCTCGCTCCGGGTTGCGGCCCCACACCCCCACCAGCTCCGCGTCGGGATGTGCGTGCAGCGCCTTCCCGTGGGTCTCGATCGCCCAGTGACCGGTGCCGAACAAACCGAACCGCAGCACGTGTACCTCCGCTGTTTCCCCACCCCGCGCCAACGCCACGGACCTGATCCACGCTAGTCGCCTCACCGGGGGCACCGGCGGCGGGTCGACCAACCGGAGCAGCTCAGGGCCCGTGCCGATCGGGGCGGCCGACGTGCGGCGGACAGGCGGGGGCACCCGCTTACTACGACGGTTAGTAGGCTGTGCCGGTGACCGAGGCAACGACCGGGTGGGTCCGGTGACCAGCGTGGGCACCGATTCGCCGGTGGACGGCATCGTCGCGACCGTGTCGATCGTGCTGTCGCTGCTCGTGGCGGTGTGGGCGTTGGTGGCGGCGGTACGCCAACGGCCGCCGGACCGGGTGCAGTTCGTCGGTCTGGCCGTACTCGAAGTGGTGTTGCTGGTGTTGGGCGTGCTGGCACTCGTCGCGGTCGGCGGCGGGGATCGGCCCGGCGAGCCCGGCGCCTTCTTCGGCTACCTGGTCACGCTGGTGTGCCTGCCGCCACTGGCCTGGGTGCTGGCCCGGATGGAACCGACCCGGTGGGGTTCGGCGATCGTGTGCGCGGTCTGCCTGGTGGCGCCGGTGGTGGTGGTCCGGTTGCAGCAGACCTGGGAGGTGCTCGGTGGTTGAGACAGGACCGGCTCGGCGGCGTACGAATTCCGGCCCGGGTCGGCTGCTGATCGCTGTCTACCTGCTCTTCGCCATCGCGGCTACGAGTCGGGCCGGCCTGCAGATCGCCACCAAGTTCGACGAGGCGCCGGTGGCGTACCTGCTCTCCGGGGTGGCCGCGCTCATCTACATCGTGGCGGCGGTGGGGTTGGCCCGCGCCGGGCACACCGGCCGACGGGTGGCGTTGGTGTGCTGCTCCGTGGAGTTGGTCGGGGTGGTCGCGGTCGGCATCCTGAGCCTGGTCGACAAGGAACTCTTCCCGGACGAGACGGTCTGGTCGCAGTTCGGCAGCGGGTACGGCTACATCCCGCTGGTGCTGCCGGTGCTCGGCCTGATCTGGCTGTGGCGCACCCGCCCGACCCGGTGAGAAGACCCGGCGACGAGGGCGCCGGCTTACCTGCCGGAGCGCCCTCGTCGGGGGTACGGGTCAGTCCCGTGGGCCACCGGCGACGTAGATGACCTGGCCGGAGACGAAGCCGGCGCCCTCGCTCGTCAGGAACGAGATGGTGTGCGCGACGTCCTCCGGCCGGCCCGGGCGACGGACCGGGATCTCGGCGGCGGCGTGCTTCTGGAAGTCGTCGAAGTCGACCTTCATGCGGGCGGCGGTGGCGGCGGTCATGTCGGTGACGATGAAGCCGGGTGCGACAGCGTTCACTGTCACCCCGAACGGCCCCAGTTCGATGGCGAGCGTCTTGGTGAAGCCCTGCAGACCGGCCTTGGCGGCGGCGTAGTTCGCCTGGCCCCGGTTGCCCAGCGCGGAGGTGCTGGAGAGGTTGACGATCCGCCCCCACTTCCGGTCCACCATGTGCTTCTGGGCGGCCTGGCTGAACAGGAACGCACCGCGCAGGTGCACCCCCATCACCGTGTCCCAGTCGGCGTTGGTCATCTTGAACAGCAGGTTGTCGCGGAGCACACCGGCGTTGTTGACAAGCACCGTGGGCGCGCCCAGCTCGGCGGCGACGCGGCTCACCGCCGCCTCGACCTGGTCCCGGTCGGAGACGTCGGCACCCACTCCGAGCGCCCGGCCGCCGGTTGCGGCGATGGCGTCCACCGTCTCCTTGGTGGCCGCCTCCTCGATGTCGACCACGGCGACGGCCATTCCGTCGGCGGCCAGCCGTCGGGCGGTGGCCGCGCCGATGCCGCGTGCGGCTCCGGTGACGATGGCGACGCGGGACTCCTCCGACATGATTACCTCCCGGTAACTTGGGGTCGATCGGAGGAGCTTAACCTCAACAGGCCGACCCTCGGCATAGGCGAATCCACCGGTATCCGTGGCCGGAGACCTTGACCGCGCCGAGCTTGCCCAACTCTCCGTAGCCACGGTCGGCGAGCACGTCGATCGGCAGGTCGGCCTCCGGCTCAAGGCTGCTGAGGTCCACCTCGACGTCGTCGGTGCCCAGGTTGTGCACGAAGACCATCGTCCCCGTCGGCCCGTCCGCCCGGTGCGCGAGCACTCCGGCCGGCATCGCCACGTCGATGTGGGTGGTCGAGCCGGAGCCGATCTCCGGGGCTTCGCGCAGCGTACGGATCATGCGTTCGAACCAGGCGAGCAGCGACTTGGGGTCGCCCCGCTGGGCTGTGACGTTGACGTTCTGGTAGCCGAACTCACCCTTGTCGATGATCGGACGGACCAGCTTCTCCGGGTCCGCCGTGGAGAAGCCGGCATTCGACTGGTACGACCACTGCATCGGGGTACGGATCGCGTCCCGACCGCGCAGCGACAGGTCCTCACCCATCCCGATCTCCTCGCCGTAACGCAGCACCGGCGTGCCGCGCATCGAGAACTGGAGGGCGTACGCCAGCTCGATGCGCCGCCGGTCGTTGCCGAGCATCGGGGCGAGCCGGCGACGGATGCCCCGGTCGTAGATGCGCATGTTCTCGTCCGGGCCGAACTCCGCGTACACCTGGTTGCGCTGTTCGGTCGTCAGCCGGGACAGGTCGATCTCGTCGTGGTTGCGCAGGAAGGTGGCCCACTGCCCACCGACCGGCAGCTTCGGGGTGTCGTGCAACGCGTCGATCAGCGATTCCGGATCCTGCCTGGCCAGGGAGAGCATGAGTCGCCCGTTGAGCATGAAGTCGAAGAGCATGTGGATTCGGTTGCCGGAACCGCTGGCGTCGCCGAAGAACGTCGGTAGCTGGTCCGGCTCGACGTTCGCCTCGGCCAGCAGGACGGCGTCGCCGCGGCGCCACTGGACGTGCTGGCGCATCTCGGTGAGGAACTCGAAGTCCTTCGGGGAGTTCGGGTTGCCCGGTTCGGTCAGCTCGATGATGAACGGCACCGCGTCCATCCGGAAGCCGGAGACGCCGAGCTGGAGCCAGAACGACATGATCTTTTTGATCTCGTCCCGTACCTGCTGGTTGGCGAAGTTGAGGTCCGGCTGGAACTTGTAGAACCGGTGGTAGAACCACGCCTTGGCGGTCCGGTCGTAGCTCCATGTCTCGTCCTGCTCGCCGGGGAAGACCATGCCCTGGTGCCGGTCGTCCGGTTCGGTGTCGGACCAGACGAACCAGTCCCGGTACGGCGAGTCCGGCGAGGAACGGGCGGACTGGAACCACGGGTGCTCGTCGGAGGTGTGGTTGACCACCAGGTCGATGATCACGCGGATGCCCCGGTTCTGCGCCTGGTGCAGCAGCTCGGCGAAGTCGCCCAGCGTGCCGAAACGCGGGTCCACGTTGTAGAAGTCGGTGGCGTCGTAGCCGTCGTCGCGGTTGGGCGACGGGTGGATCGGGTGCAGCCACAGGCAGGTCACCCCGAGCCGGGCCAGGTAGTCCAACCTTCCGATCAACCCACGGATGTCACCGACCCCGTCGCCGTCGGAGTCGGCGTACGTGTCGATGTCGAGGCAGTAGACGACGGCTTCGGAATACCAACGATCACCCATGCCGGAGGAACATCTCCGTTCGATCACCGCGGCAAACCCGTCTGGCGGGCGGCGGGTGGCGGGGGCGTTGGTTACCGTGCCGGTCATGGAGAGCGACCTCGTACCGCCGAGTGAACTGTTGGACTGGTCCCGGGGCACCTGGCTGCACCCGCCGGTACGCGTGGAGGAGGGCCCGGCCGGCGAGTTGGTCGTCGAGCCGGCGGCGGACAGCGACTTCTGGCGGAGGACCAGCTACGGCTTCGTGCACGACAACGGCCCGGCCCTGCTGGCGCCGCTGCCGGTGGGGGCCGCCATGGAGGTGAGCTTCCGGCTCGACTTCTCGGCGCAGTTCGACCAGGCCGGTGCGTACGTCCGCGTCGACGAACGGACCTGGACCAAGGCCGGTGTGGAGATCAGCGACGGCGAGGTGCAGCTCGGGGCGGTGGTGACCCGGGAGTTCTCCGACTGGTCGGTGGGGCCGGTGCCGGACTGGGCCGGCCGGGAGGTGACAGTGCGGGTCAGCCGGGCCGGCGACGCGCTGACGGTCCGCGCCCGGGTCGACGCCGAGCCGTGGCGACTGGTCCGCCTCGCCCCGCTGGACCCGGCGGCCGACGCGATGGCCGGCCCGTTCTGCTGCGCGCCTTCCCGCGCCGGTCTGACTGTGGCGTTCACCGGCTGGCGGCAGGGGCCGGCAGACACCGCGCTGCACCCGGAGGTGTAGCAATCGCCTTACTGGGTATGACCCTCCGATCCTCGACAGCCGACCGGAAGGACGACAATGGCGTACGCCCAGGCTGGCGACCCGTCCGAGTTCACCGGGTTGACCGGCTGGGTGGCCACGGTGATCGAGGCGATGGGCCCGGTCGGCGTGGCGCTGCTGGTGGCGCTGGAGAGCATCGTTCCGCCGATCCCCAGTGAGATCGTGCTGGCGCTCGCCGGCTTCCTGGCGCACGAGGGCGAGTTCAACGTCTTCCTGGTGGTGCTGGCCGCGACGGTCGGCTCGCTGGTCGGCGCGTTGGTGCTCTACTGGCTGGGCGCGGCACTCGGCGAGGAACGGCTCAAGCGGTGGCTGGACCACATCCCCTTGGTGGACAGCGACGACCTGGAGAAGGCCGACAAGTGGTTCGAGCGGCACGGTCGTTGGGCGGTGCTGATCGGCCGGGTGGTGCCTGTGGTCCGCAGCCTGGTCTCCGTGCCGGCCGGGGCCAACCGGATGCCGCTGGGCGAGTTCATCCTGCTCACCACCATCGGCAGCGGGGTGTGGAACGGTCTCATCGTGGGAGCCGGCTACGGGCTCGGGAGCCGTTGGCAGGACGTCGAGCGCTACAGCGACTGGTTCAACTACGCGATCGTCGCGGTCTTCGTGGTCATGGTGGTCAGTTGGGTGATCCGTAAGGTCCGCAAGCGTCGGGACCGCGACGACCGGCGGTCGGTGACCGCCGGTCGCTGAGGCCCGCTGGCGCCGCCACGTTTCCCGGCATCGCCACGTTGGGTAACCAACGGCGGACCGACGCGGACGGCCCGCGAACGGTAGGAACGGACGGGTGATGTCGATGACCGGTCAGGTGGCGGAGGCGCCCGGCGACATGGCTGCGGCGACCGGGTTGCTCACCGTGGGTGTCGAGGAGGAGTTCCTACTCGTCGACCCGCACACCGGGGCTGCGGTCCCGGCCGTGGACCTGGTCATGGAGCAGGTGCCGGCCGAACTTCGCGGACAGGTGGAGCGGGAGTTCCAGACCAGTCAGATCGAGATCGGCAGCCCGCCCGGCCTGGAACTCTCGTCGATCCGGCACTCCCTCGGCGTACTGCGTCGGGCGCTTTCCGACGCTGCCGAGCGGGCCGGCGTACGCCTACTCGCCATCGGCACCGGCCCGGTGGACGGCCCGGTGCCACCGGTGGTGGACAAGCCCCGCTTCGACCGGATGATCGAGCGGTTCCGGCTGCTCGTTCCCGGACCCGGGAACAACGGCATGCACGTGCACGTGGGGGTGCCCGATCCGGACACCGGCGTGCAGGTGCTCAACCACGTACGGCCGTGGCTGCCGATGCTGCACGCGGTGACCACCAACTCGCCGTTCTCCCGGGGCGAGGACACCGGCTACGCCAGTTGGCGTTCGGTGGAGTGGGAGCGCTGGCCGTCGGTGGCGCCGACGCCGTTTCTGGAGTCGCACGAGCACTACCAGCGGCTGATCCGCCAGTTGATCTCCAGCGGGGTGATGCTCGACGAGGGGATGCTCTACTGGTACGCCCGCCTGTCGGCGAAGTACCCGACGGTGGAGCTGCGGATCGGCGATGTCTGCCCGTCGGTGGACGACGCGGTGCTGGTCGCCGCGCTGGTCCGGGCGTTGGTGGCCACCGCCATGGCGGACGCCGAGGCCGGCCGGCCGGCGTTGCAGACCGACCACCACCTGCTGGTCGCCGCGCACTGGCGGGCCGCCCACGACGGCCTGGAGGGCGAGGCCGTGGACGTCACCAACGGTGAGCTGCGCCCGACGTGGGAGCTGTTGGACCGGTTCGTGGAGCGGATGCGGCCGGCGTTGGAGGAGCACGGCGACTGGGCCGAGGTGACCGACCTGCTGGGTGGGCTGCGTCGGCACGGCAGCGGCGCGGCACGGCAACGCGCCGTGTTCGAGCGCACCGGCCGACTCACCGACGTGGTGCAGGACGTCGCACGGCAGACCCGCGGCTGATCACCACGTGACAGGATGAGCCCGTGGCGCAACGGCTGATCGTCATCGGCGGGGACGCCGCCGGAATGTCGGCGGCCTCCCAGGCCCGACGGCGCCGCGACCGTGGCGACCTGGAGATCGTGGTCTTCGAGCGGGGCCACTTCACCTCCTACTCGGCGTGCGGCATCCCGTACTGGATCAGTGGCCTGGTGTCCGGCCCCGACGCGTTGATCGCCCGGACCCCGGAGACGTTCCGCACTGAGTACGCGATGGACGTGCGGATGCGCCACGAGGTCACGGCCATCGACCTGGAACGCCGCGAGGTGGTGGCCCGGGACCTGGAGGGCGGCGGCGAGGTCCGCGAGCGCTTCGACGACCTCATGTACGCCACCGGCGCGGTGCCTGTGAAACCGTCGTGGGCGGTCACCGACGCGGGCGGCGTGTTCGGCATGCAGACCCTCGACGACGGTGCGGCGCTGCGGCACTGGCTGGACGCTGACCCGAAGCCGCGCCGGGCCGTGGTGGTCGGCGGCGGCTACATCGGCGTCGAGATCGCCGAGGCCCTGATCCAACGCGGTCTCTCGGTGACTCTGGTGGAGGCGGGCGACCAGCCCATGGCGACGGTGGACGCCGACATGGGCGAGCTGGTGGCCGACGCCATGCGCGGCCTCGGCATCACGATCCGCACCGGCCTGCCGGTGACCGGCCTGGAGGAGCGGGACGGCCGGGTGTCCGCGGTGGTCACGGCCGAGGGGCCGATGCCGACCGACCTCGTGGTCCTGGGCCTCGGCGTACGCCC
This sequence comes from Micromonospora sp. D93, assembly GCF_018070365.1. Classification (NCBI taxonomy): domain Bacteria; kingdom Bacillati; phylum Actinomycetota; class Actinomycetes; order Micromonosporales; family Micromonosporaceae; genus Micromonospora; species Micromonospora sp. D93. The sequence continues at coordinate 8,076 of NZ_JAGPXW010000053.1, forward strand.
CAACTCCGCGCTCGCCGAGGCCGCCGGGCTGCCGATCGGGCCGACCGGTGGGGTCCGGGTGGACCGCCGGATGCGGGTGCCGGGGCTGCCCGGGATCTGGGCGGCCGGCGACTGCGTGGAGACGCTGCACCGGGTCAGCGGGATGCCTGTGCACGTGCCGCTCGGCACGCACGCCAACAAGCAGGGCCGGGTCGCGGGGATCAACATCGGCGGCGGGTACGCCACGTTCACCGGGGTGATCGGCACCGCGGTGACGAAGGTCTGCGACCTGGAGGTGGGTCGGACGGGCCTGCGTGAGGGCGAGGCCCGGGCGGCCGGCTTCGACTTCGTCTCGGTGATCGCCGAGTCGACCAACCGGGCCGGCTACTACCCCGGTGCCCGGCCGATGACCGTGAAGCTGATCGCCGAGCGTCCCAGCGGCCGGTTGTTGGGCGCGCAGATCGTCGGTTGGTCCGAGGCGGCCAAACGGATCGACACGCTGGCCGTGGCACTCTGGAGCGGCATGACGGTGGACGATATGACGTCACTGGACCTGGGCTACGCTCCGCCGTACGCGCCGGTGTGGGACCCGGTGCTCATCGCCGCCCGAAAAGCGGTCGACGCGCTCGCCGCCCTCGGCCGTTGACCCGCGCCCGCCGTGGAGGACCACCCCGTGACCCAGACCCCGACCCGGCCGACCGTGCGTCGACGCCCGACGATGGTCGACGTCGCCCGGCGCGCCGACGTCAGCCTGAAGACGGTCTCCCGGGTCGTCAACGACGAGCCGGTGGGCCAGGAGTTGGTCGGCCGGGTGCTGGCCGCCATCGCCGAGCTGGGCTTCCGGCGCAACGACATCGCTCGTAACCTGCGCTCCCGGCAGCTCAACGCCACCGTCGGGCTGCTGATCGAGGAGATCGCCAACCCGTTCTACGCGACCATCGCCAGTGTCGCCGCCGAGATCGCCGCCGCACACGGCACCATGCTGATCACCGCGTCGTCGGAGGAGGACCCGGAGCGGGAACGCGCTCTGCTCCAGGATTTCACCCAGCGCCGGGTCGACGGTCTGCTTGTGGTGCCGGCGGGCCTCGACCACTCGTTCCTGCGTCGCGAGGTCGAGTTGGGCATGCCCGTGGTGTTCCTGGACCGGCCGCCGCAGGGGCTGCAAGCCGACGCCGTGCTGTTGGACAACCGGGGTGGCAGCCACGCCGGGGTGTGCGCGCTGCTCGACGAGGGGCACCGACGGGTGGGGCTGCTGCTCGGCGCGCCGAGCGTGCCCACGATGCGGGAGCGGCTGGCCGGGGCACGGGCGGCGCTGGCCTCCGCCGGGGTCGAGCCGGACGAGTCGCTGGTCCGCGAGCGCCTCATCGCTCCCGAGGAGGCCGGGCGGGCGGTCGCCGCGCTGCTCGACCTCCCGGAGCCGCCCACCGCGTTCTTCTGCGCGAACAACCGGCTCACCGTCGGTGCGCTTCAGGAGCTGCACCGGTGGGGCAGTGACGCCGCGCTGGTCGGCTTCGACGACTTCGAACTGGCCCACCTGATGCCCCGACCGCTGACCGTCGTCGCGTACGACACCCGGGAGCTGGCGAGGGTCGCCACCGAGCGACTGTTCGAGCGCATAGCCGGCGACGACTCCCCACCGGCAACCACTGTGCTTCCCACGCGGCTCCTAGCCCGCGGCCTTACCTGACCCCCGCCCCGCCCGCCCCGCTGGCGGAACCGCGAGCGTTGAGCAGCACGTGCTCGCCCCGGAGGAGCGGGGCGGACAACCCCTGCCCCCCTTTGCTCTGCACCCTGATACGCACCGGTCACGGTCGGTCACTTTCGGCCCCGGCCGGTCGCGGTCCGTAGCCGTCGCATCCGCGGGTGCAGAGCAAAGGGGATTCAGCTTGCGGGGGTGAGGCGGGCCGCTACCTCCGAGCGGCGGGGCGGGTCGGCACCCCGACGGCCGCAGGTCAGTGCGGCCACGGTCGCGGCCTGGCGCAGCACCGTGCCCCACTGCTGCGGGGTCACCGCGGCGAGCCGGTCGGCCGGCCGGTCACCGAGCGCGTCGAGGTCGGCCAGCGCGGCCAGCAGGCCACCGGTGAACGAGTCGCCGGCACCGACGGTGTCGACGACTGTGGTGCGGACCGCCGGCTCCTCGTGCAGCGAGCCGTCGCGCGCGAGCAGCCAGGCGCCCTCCCCACCCCGGGTCACCACCGCGCAGGACACGCCGGCCGCGCGCCATTCGGTCATCACGTCGGCCACCGAACGGTCCGGGTAGAGCCAGGCCAGGTCCTCGTCGCTGGCCTTGACCAGGTGCGCGAGGCGAATCTGTCGGCGTACCCGCTCCTGCTCCGCCGCCCGGTCGGTGACGATGCTCGGCCGCAGGTTGAGGTCGATGGAGACGGTGAGCCCGTCCCGTCGGCGTTCCCGGGCGAGCAGGCCCTCCAGCGCCTCGGCGCCGGGTGCCAACGCGAGCGCGAGGGACCCGGTGTGCAGCGCGATCGCCGGTGACCCGGCCAGCTCGGGCAGCTCCTGCGGCGTCCACTGCCAGTCCGCCGCGCCGGCCAGCCGGAACTCGTAGCTGGCCTGCCCGGCGGCGTTCAGGGTGGCCACGGCCACCGACGTGGGCTCCTCGGCGCGGACCGCCCACTCCAGGTCCACCCGGTTGGCGCTCAGGTGCTCGACGAGTTGCCGACCGTAGTCGTCACTCGCGAGCCGGGCCAGCAGCCGTACCGGCTGGTCGAGCCGTGCCAGCGTGACCGCGACGTTCGCCGGGGAGCCGCCGGGCACGGCCCGCTGCCCCTCGGCGGTGACGACCAGGTCGATCAGTGCCTCCCCCGCGACGACGATCACGCGGTCACCTCCCCGGGGGCGAGCGGGCCGGGGCCACCGAGGCCGTCGGCGGCGCGGGACAGCAGCACCGCCTGGTAGGCGTGGTAGACGTCCGGTCGGCCGTGCCAGACCGTGTCGGCGGGCAGGTTCTGCGGGTCCAACTCGTGCCGCCATCCGGTCTGGTCGATGAGGCTACGGCGGGCGTACGCCCAGAAGACCTGGTACCAGTCGAGGTAGACCGCGTCGCCGGTGCGGCGGTGCAGGGTGATCGCCGCACCGATGGCCTCGGCGAGAACCCAGTGCATCCGGGAGCGCACCACCGGCCGGTCGTCCCAGTCGATGGTGTAGACGAAGCCCTCCGCGCCGTCGACCGCCCAGCCGCGACGCACGGCGGCGCCGAACAGGGCGCGGGCGTCGGCGAGCAGCCAGCGGGGTGGCTGCGGCAGGACCGCCTCCAACTCCAGCAACAGCCGGGCCCACTCCAGCCAGTGCCCGATGGTGGAACCGTACGGCCGGAACGGGTCGGCGGGCTGGTCCCGGTTGTAGTCGGGCAGCGGCGTCCAGTCGGTGGTGAAGTGCTCGGGCAGCCGCCAGTCGTGCCGGGCCGCCTCACCGTGCACGAGGTGGGTGGCGATCCGCAGGGCCCGGTCTGCCCAGTTCGCGTCGCCGGTGGCGGCGGCAGCGGCGAGGAACGCCTCGACCATGTGCATGCTGCTGTTGGCGCCCCGGTAGTCCTCGGTGACCGTCCAGTCACGGTTCCACGATTCGCGGACCGCGCCGGCGTCGTCGTCCCAGAACCGGTCCCCCACGACGGCCAGCACGTCGGCGAGCAACCGGTCCGCGCCGGGCCGTCCGGCGCGCGCGGCGCTGGAGGCGGCGAGCAGTACGAACGCGTGGTCGTAGCCGGCCTTGCGGTCGTTGACGGGTACTCCCTGCTGGTCCACCGCGCCGAACCAGCCGCCGTACCGGTCGTCGCGCAGCAGCGTGCTGAGCGCGGCGATCCCGTGGTCGACCAGGGCGGCGGCGTCCGGGTCGCCGTTGCGGTGGGCGAGGGCGGCCACGTGGGTCATCCGGCAGGTGATCCAGGTGTGGACCGGTTCGCCGCGATCCGGGGTGCGGTCGTCGGTGAGCCACCAGAAGCCGCCCTCGGGCCGGACCGAGCGGCGGGCGGTGTCGAGCAGCGTCCGGGTCTGGTCGGCAAGGAACTCGTCCAGATCGGGCAGGTCTGGCGACCCCGCCGGGGCAGGGGTCGTTACGGCGTCGGATCGGGGCACGTCGGTCATCTCAGCTGGTCACCGTCGGGTAGGAAAGGGACATACGGCCAGGATCGGCGGACGGACCGGGTCCGCGCCGCAAAACCGCCAACGGTACGCCACGAACCGACTGGCCAGGGCCGGCGCGCGGCGGGAGGCTTTTCCTCCCTTTTGTCCGTTGACATCGTTGTCACCACTCAACCCTGCTCCGGCAGCCGGCCGACTGTCAATTCCGGCTGCGTCACACCGCCCCGGGACAGCTCAGGTCAGTAGTAGTTGTCGATCGGCTGACGCGCCTCGTCGAACAGCGCCGGCCCCTCGTACCGAACCGGCGGCAGCGGCGGGGTCACCGGCTTGACCTGCTCGAACTGCTCGCTGGACAGGGCGTACACCACCCGCCCGAGGCCGGACCGGTCGATCGCCGTCGCGCACATCGCGCACGGCTGGCAACTGGTGAACATGGTGGTGCCGGCGGCCACCTCGAGAGACAGCTCCCGAGCCGCCCAGCGGGCCAACTTCAACTCCGGATGCGCGCTGATGTCCACGTCGGAGACAACTGTGTTGTGGTCCTCGATCAGGACGACGCCGGCCGCGTCGACAAGCAACGAGCCGAACGGCCGTTCGCCGGAAGCCCCCGCCCGGCTGGCGATCTCCACTGCGTGGCGGAGGAACTTCTCGTCGTCGGGGGTCATCGGTCCTCCTGGGATTTGTGGTGCGCGGCCACGGCCGCAAGGGTCCGCCAGGCGCGTTCGGGCTGGCGGATCTCGGTCAGGTCGCCGTTGAACGGGTCCAGCACCACCGTCTCCGCGCCGAGCGCACGAAGCTGGTCGAGGTCGGCGACGATCTGATCGATGGTGCCGACGCCGGTGAGCCGGTCCGGGTCGGTGATCGGCTCTCGGGTCTCCTGGAGCGCGATCCGCGGCACCAACGCGGGCACCGGGCGACCGAGGTCGTCGGCGATGGCCGTCAGCCGTCCGACCGCCTCGGCCAGCCGTCCGGGCGTGACCCGCAGCGGGTGCCAGGCGTCACCGAGCAGCACCGCGCGGCGCATGCCGGCCTCGCTGTTGCCGCCCACCCAGATCGGGATCGCGTCCGTGTCGTAGTCCTCGGTGTTCTGCCAGGCCGCACGCATGGCGTGCAGGTACTCGTCGGTCAGCGCACCGCGTCGCCGGAACGGCACGCCGAGCGCCTCGAACTCCTGCCGGGCCCAGCCGACGCCGACACCGAGGACGAGCCGGCCGCCGCTGAGCCGGTTGAGGTTCGCCGCCATCCGGGCGGTGAGCAGCGGGTGCCGGTACGGGACGATGAGCACCGTGGTGCCCAGCCGGACCCGGCTGGTCACCCCGGCCAGCCAGGACAGCGTGGTGAACGGCTCGTAGAACGGCGCCGGATACTGCTCGGCCACGTCCGGAGTCACCGCGATGTGGTCGGAGACCATCAGCAGGTCGAAGCCGAGACCCTCGACCGTCTGCGCCCACTGCCGCAGCATGTCGGGGTCGGTACCCGGGGCGAAGTTCGGTACGTTCACGCCAATCTGCACCCGTTCACGCTAGCCACTGTGGACCGGTGTGGGAACGCCGTGACCCGGCTGAAGTGTTGGGCGCCGGCACGAATCGCACAGCTCAGGAGGGCCGGATGGATCTACCCGAAGGGCTCGACTGGGTACGCGGATCACCCGCCGGTCGCGCCTGGCTGACCGCTCTTCCGACGTGGCTGGCGGAGTGCGCCGAGCGGTGGTCGCTACGACTCGGCCCGCCCTTCCGGTACGCGTACGCCTCACTGGCGCTCCCCGCCGACCTGCCCGATGGCACGGCTGCGGTGCTGAAGCTCCAGTACCCCGACGAGGAGAGCCGGCACGAGGCTGACGCGTTGGCCCACTGGGACGGCGACGGGGCGATCCGTCTGCTCGCCCACGACCCTGAGCGGCGGGCCCTGCTGGTGGAACGCTGTCAACCCGGGACTCCCCTGCACGACCTTCCGCCGGACCGAGCGCTGGACGCGGTGATCGGGCTGCTCCCCCGGCTCTGGCGACCGGCCGACGCGCCGTTCACCCCGCTGGGCGAGGAGGCCGCCGGCTGGGTCGACCGGATGCCCCGAGCCTGGGAACGGGCCGGCCGGCCGTACGAGCGGCGGCTGCTCGACGCGGCGCTCGACCTGCTCACCGACTTGGCGTCGAGCCAGGGCGAACAGGTGCTGGTCAACCAGGACCTGCACGCCGGCAACATCCTCGCCGCCGACGGGCACGCCGCCGGCCGAGGGCCGTGGCTGGTGATCGACCCGAAGCCGTTGACCGGGGAACGGGAGTTCACTGTCGTGCCGATGGTGCGCGGCCCCGAGTTGGGCCACTCACCGGCCGCCGTCCGGCACCGGCTGGACCGGCTCAGCACCGAGTTGGGGCTCGACCGGGAACGGGTCCGGGGTTGGACGATCGGGCACACGCTGGCCTGGAGCGTCGCCGACGAGACGGTCTTCCCGCAGAAGATCGACGTGGTCCGCTGGCTGCTCGACTCCAACTGAGGCCCGACAGCGCCGCGGTTCGCCCGCCCCCGACGCATGACCACGCTTGACCCATGTCAACGCCGCCACGTTTACCGCAACGCCCGTCCGTCCACAGGTGCCACCTCGTCGATCATGGAGTTGTGGTGGGTGACAAAGAACCCGCAAGACCTCAAACCAGGCACCACAACTCCATGATC
>NZ_JAGPXW010000054.1:0-13115 GCF_018070365.1 Micromonospora sp. D93
CTCCCGCCGGTGTTGATCATGAGGTTATTGTCACGACACGCCGCTGAGGGTGGCAATAACTTCATGATCAACCGGGGCGGGGGCCGGGGGACGGGGCGGTTAGAAGCCTTGGGCTTGGGCTCGGCGTTTTACCTCGCGGGCCTGGTCGCCGGAGAGGGCAGCGGCCGGGGTGGCGCCGGGGAGGGTGTCGTCCGGCTCGTAGAGCCAGCGCAGGACGGCCTCGTCGTCGTAGCCGTTGTCGGCGAGCAGGTTGAGCACGCCGGGCAGGTGCTTGAGCGCGGTCTGGTTGGCAACCAGGTCCGCCGGGATACGGCGGATGCCGTCGCGGCGGACCGCCAACAACTCCCGGTCACGGATCATCTGGTGCACCTTGCTGATCGACACGTCGAGGCGTTCGGCGACGTCGGGCAGGGTCAACCAGCCGGCCGGGTCGGTGGGTCCGGCGAGCTCCGGGCCGGGTGCGGCCTGGTCGGGTACGGGTTCGGTCACCCGACCACCCTGCCACGCCGCCGCCGCGACGAGCCACCGGCACCCCGGGCGACCCACCGGCGCCCACTCTCTTGACCGCCGCTGACCAGCGAATGAGGGGCCGTGAGCACGGCAGGACGGACTAGTTCGGCGTACGGCTGTAGCATCCTGTTCATCCTTCACCCCCTGGACACATAGACTGCCTGCCGATGGACACTCAGGTCGCCGACACGTTGCTGGGCTCGCTGATCGACGGGCGCTACCGCATTCGCGGTCGCGTGGCCCGTGGTGGCATGGCGACCGTGTACACCGCCACCGACGAACGCCTCGAGCGCACCGTCGCTGTCAAGATCATTCATCCGACCCAGGCGAGCGAGGCACGGGCCCGGATCGCCAACTTCGTGGCCCGGTTCACCGACGAGGCGAAGACCATCGCCCGGCTGACCCACCCGAACGTGGTGGCGGTCTACGACCAGGGCACGCACGCCGGTCTGCCGTACCTGGTGATGGAGTACGTCCGTGGCCGCACGCTGCGCGACGTGCTGGCCGAACGACGTCGACTCAACCCGGACGAGGCGCTGGCCATCGCCGAGCAGATGCTCGCCGCGATCGCCGCCGCGCACCGGGCCGGTCTCGTGCACCGCGACGTCAAACCGGAGAACGTGCTGGTCGCGGAGGCGCCTACCGGTGGCGTCGCCAACCTGGTCGACAGCGTCGTGAAGGTGGCCGACTTCGGGCTGGCCCGGGCGGTCGAGGCGAGCGCCGACGAGGAGCAGGGCAACCAGCTGATGGCCACCGTGGCGTACGTCGCCCCGGAGCTGGTCACCGAGGGCCGCGCCGATCCGCGCACCGACGTCTACTCGGCCGGCATCGTGCTGTTCGAGATGCTCACCGGCCGTGTGCCGTACGACGGGGACCGCCCGGTGGACGTCGCCTGGCAGCACGTCGACCGGGACGTGCCGGCGCCCTCGACGTTGGTGCCGGGCCTGCCGTCGGTCCTCGACGACCTGGTGCAGCGGGCCACCCGGCGTGATCCCGGCGCCCGGCCCGCGGACGCCGGCGCGTTGCTGGCCGAGGTGCAGGTCGCCCGGGATCGTCTGGGTGACGCCAACAGCCACACCGCAGTACTCCGCCCGGTCAGCGACGAACCCTCGCTCTCCCAGCCGACCATGATGGTCGCGACGGTCCAGCCGCCCAACCGCCCGTCGTGGGCACGACTGCCCGAGGGCGCCAGCAGCCAGGGGCCGGGCCGCCGTCGGGCCGCTCCGGAGCCGGCGGAGGGCCTGGGCGCCCGGCTCGCCGCGCTGCGCGGCACGATGCTGAGCAACCCCCGTGGCCGGCTGGCCGTCGCGGCCGTGGTGGTGACGCTGGGCCTGGTCGCCGCGATCGGGGGGTGGTGGTTCGGCGTCGGCCGCTACACGGACGCTCCGCAGCTGGTGAGCCTGAGCAATGCCCAGGCGCAGGCGCAGGCCGACCGCGCTGGGCTCATCCTGAAGTACGCTGAGCCGCGCTTCGACGAGAAGGCCCCGAAGGACAGCGTGCTGGAGCAGAGCCCGGCGTCCGCTGCCAAGATCGTCAAGGGTGGCACGATCACCCTGACTCTCTCCCTCGGCCCGGAGCGTTTCCCCGTACCGGACATCATCGGCAAGGAGTTCGAGCTCGCCGAGGCGGACCTGGTCAACGTGAAGCTGGTGGTGGCCAAGGGCACCGCCCGCTACGACGACAGCCTGCCGGCCGGGGTCGTGGTGGACAGCTCCCCCAAGGTGGGTGCCGAGGTCAAACCAGGTGCGAAGATCACCCTCATTCTGAGCCGGGGCAGGGCGCCGGTGACGGTGCCGAACCTGGTCGGCAAGAGCCTGACCGACGCCCGGACGACCCTGGCCCAGCTCAACCTGACGCTGGTGGAGACCTACAAGGACTCCGACAAGCCGAGGGACGAGATCCTCGGCCAGAGCCCGGCCGACGGCGCCGGCGTGGAGAAGGGCACCCAGGTCAAGCTGGACGTCAGCAAGGGGCCACCGCTGGTCGCCATGCCGCGGGTGGTCGACCTGCCGTGCCAGCAGGCCAAGCAGGCGTTGGAGGGCCAGGGCTTCCCGGTGACGGTGGCGATCAACCCGAACGCCGTGGTCCGGATCCAGCTCCCGGGCGAGAATTCGCAGGTGGCGCCCGGCACCCCGGTCACCCTGACGTGCTTCTGATGCCGACGATCTCCGCGCGGCCGGTGGGCGCGCACACTCCGACCTCGGGTGGGCTGGCGAAGGCTGCCCTGCCGTACGTTGACGCGACCGGTGCGCAGGTGGTGCAGGTCTACGTCTCCAACTCGCGAGGCTGGGCACTGCCCAACGGCGACCCCGCGCAGGACGCCCTGTTCCGCGACGGTTGCGCCGAGCGGGGCATTCCCGCGTTCATCCATGCCGCACTGCTGGTCAACATCGGCTCGCCCACCCCGGCCACTGTCGAGAAGTCGGCCCAGACGCTGGAACACGCGTTGCGTCGGGGTGTGGCGATCGGCGCGCGGGGGGTCGTGTTCCACGCGGGCAGTTCGGTGGACGAGGGGCACGCCGAGGCGGCGATGCGACAGGTCCGCGAGGTGTTGCTGCCGCTGCTCGACTGGGCCGCCGACGCTGGCGGGCCGATGTTGCTGGTCGAGCCGAGCGCCGGCGGAGGCCGGTCACTGGCCTCCCGGGTGGAGCAGCTCGGCCCCTACCTGGACGCGGTGGACCGGCACCCCATGCTCGGGGTCTGCTTCGACACCTGCCACGCCTGGGCGGCCGGCCACGACCTGGCGGCCGAGGGCGGCATGACGGCGACCCTGGACACCCTGGTGGCCACTGTCGGTGCGGACCGTCTGCGACTGGTCCACGCCAACGACTCGAAGGATCTGCGCGGCTCCACCCGGGATCGGCACGAGAACATCGGCAAGGGCACCATCGGTGAGCCGGCCTTCGCCGAGCTGATGGCCCACCCGGCAACCGCCGGCGTCCCGATCGTCGTGGAAACCCCCAGCGAGAGGCACGTAGGCCACGCCGCCGACATCACAACCCTAACCCGCCTGTCCCACCCCTAACGCCCACCCGCACCCCCACCCCTCCCCGGCGTCCCCCACTCACCCCGGTGATCATGAAGTTATTGCCATGACACGCCGATCCGAGTGGCAATAACTTCATGATCACCGGGGGTGGGGCTGGGGTGTGGGGGGCCAGGGGTGGGTTTTAGGCGGCGGCGAGGATGCGGGGTAGGGCTGCCAGGGCGCGGTCGATGTCCGCGTCGCTGAGGCCCAGGTGGGTGACCAGGCGGGCGGTACGGGGGCCGAGCACCGAGATCAGTACGCCCTCGGCCCGTGCCGCGGCGGCCAGGGCCCGCGCGTCAAGGGTGTGCTTGGTGAGGTCCAGCGCGACCAGGTTGGTACGGACCGTGGTGGCCAGCACACCGAACGGCGCGACCGCCTCGGCGAGCCGGGCCGCCTTCGCGTGGTCGTCGGCCAGCCGGTCGATGTGCTGCGCGAGCGCGTACCGGCCGGCGGCGGCGAGAATGCCGGCCTGGCGCATGCCACCGCCCATCCGCTTGCGGAGCAGCCGGGCACGTTCGATCTTCTCCGCACTGCCCAGGACCAGCGAACCGACCGGCGCGCCGAGCCCCTTGGAGAGGCACACCGACAGCGTGTCGAAGAGCCGGCCGTACTCGATCAGCGGCACCCGGTCGGCGACGTGCGCGTGCCAGATCCGGGCACCGTCACAGTGCAGCGCGACGCCCGCCTCGTCGGCGACGCCGCGCAGATCCCGCAGGGTCGCCAGCGGAATCACCCCGCCACCGCCGCGATTGTGAGTCTGCTCGACGGCGATCGCGCGGGTGGGGACAGCGAAGTAGCCGTCCGGCCGGATCATCCCGGCCACCACCTCCGGGTCGATGTCCGCGCCCACCGCAGGCCAGGTCCGCGAGGAGATCCCGCCGTACGCGGCCGCGGCGCCGATCTCGTACGTGACCACGTGCGCGTCGGCGTCGCAGAGCAACTCGTCCCCGGGCGACACCAACAGTTGCAGGGCGATCTGGTTCGCCATCGACCCACTCGGGGCGAACAGCGCCGCCTCGTGCCCGAACAACGCGGCGACCTCGGCCTCCAGCGCGTTGACGCTCGGATCCTCGCCGTAGACGTCGTCGCCGACCTCGGCGGTGGCCATCGCCTCCCGCATCCCGGCGGTGGGTCGGGTCACCGTGTCGGACCGCAGGTCCACGAACAGATCAGGCATGTTCTTCCCTTCGGCGGCCGACTGCGGCGCTCGCACGCTCAGCCACGGAGCATCTCCGCTACGAGGAACGCCAACTCCAACGACTGCTGGGTGTTCAGTCGCGGGTCGCAGGCGGTTTCGTACCGGTCGGGCAGGTCGAGATCCTCGATGCCCTGGGCACCGCCGAGGCATTCGGTGACGTCCTCGCCGGTCAATTCGACGTGCAGGCCACCGGGGTGGGTGTCCAGCCCCCGGTGCACCTCGAAGTAGCCGAGCACCTCGTCGACGATGCGGTCGAAGTGCCGGGTCTTGTAGCCGTTGGACGACTCGTGCGTGTTGCCGTGCATCGGGTCGCACTGCCAGACCACCTTGGCGCCGGCAGCGGTGACCTTGGCGACGATCGGCGGCAGGGCGTCGCGTACCCGGTGGTTGCCCATCCGGCTGATCAGGGTGAGCCGGCCGGGGACGTTGTCCGGGTTGAGCTTCTCGCACAACTCGATCGCCTCGTCCGGGGAGGTGGTCGGGCCGAGCTTGACCCCGATCGGGTTGGCGATCCGGGAGATGAAGTCGATGTGCGCGCCGCTGATCTGCCGGGTGCGCTCGCCGACCCAGAGGAAGTGCCCGGACAGCCCGTACGCCCGACTGTCGGAGACCCGGGTGAGCGCCCTGTCGTACTCCAGGGCGAGGGCCTCGTGGGAGCAGTAGAGCGTGACGGTGCGCAGCGCCTCGTCGTCGGTCATGCCGCAGGCCCGGATGAAGGCCAGCGCGCGGTCGATCTCCCGGGCGATCGCCTCGTAACGCTCCCCCGCCGGGGAGTTCTTCACGAAGCCCTTGTTCCAGTCGTGCACCGCGTGCAGGTCGGCGAGCCCGCCGGCGAGGTAGGCCCGGAGCATGTTCATCGCCGCCGCCGAGTTGGCGTACGCGCGGATCATGCGCTGCGGGTCGGCGACCCGGGCGGCCGGGTCGGCCTCCAGTGAGTTGATCATGTCGCCGCGGTACGCGGGCAGGCCGCGCGCGTCGGTCGGCAGCGAGCGGGGCTTCGTGTACTGCCCGGCGACCCGGGCGACCTTGACCACCGGCAGCGACGCGCCGTAGGTGAGCACGATCGCCATCTGGAGCAGGGTGCGGGCGTTGGCCAGCAGGTGGCTCTCGGTGTTGTCCACGAACGTCTCGGCGCAGTCACCGCCCTGCAGCAGGAACGCCTTGCCCTCGCAGACCAGGGCGAGCTTCTGCCGGAGCTGGTCCACCTCGTAGGGCGCGACGACCGAGGGCACGGTGTCGAGGACCTTGCAGACCGCGGCGACCGCGGCCGGGTCGGACCACGGCGGGACCTGCTCGCGGGGCAGCTCCCGCCATCGGTCCAGGCCGAGCGCGGCGTCCTCCGCGGAGTCGACTGTCGGTCGGCTGGTCTGCAGGCCCGGGCTGCCCACCGCGGGATGGCTCAGCTGATGCCACTCATGGCGCATGACAGAAAGCGTACGGCGACTGTCGAGGCGCCCGGGCGGCGAGGGGGACGGTTCCGGCAGATGGGAGATCAATCTGGCGGGCGCCGGTCAGGTTACTCGGGTACGAAGACGCCGGTCGGCGACGGCGCGGCAGGCGCGGTGCCCGGCGCTTCCCCGGCGATGCACCAGTCGCTTCCGTCCCGGGTGACTGTGAAGACCAGTGGCCGGGTGACGGTGCGCTTGCCGACCGCGACGGAGACCGAGACGCTGACCTCCTGCCCGAGCGGCCCGGACCGGACGTCGGTGATGGCCGCCTTCGGCACCTGGAAGTGGTCGGCGAAGTCACCGTTGGGGCCGGTGGCACCCAGGTCGAAGCCGTCGTGCAGCAGGGCGCAGAGCTGGCTGCGGCCGGCGGCGACGTCCTTGGCCGTCATCGCGTCGAGGTACGCCTGCACGCGCTCACGGGAGCGGGTGGCGGCCTCCTCGGCGGGGACCCGGGGCGGCTTCGCGGCGGACTCGTCCTCGTCCCCGCCGCCGATTCCGCAGCCGACCAGGGCAACAGGCAGCAGCATCAGCCCGGCGGCGGTCGCCACCAGCCTGCGGTGGGTCAGGCGCATGATCACCTCCGTCGGCGGTGAGATCGAGACGTGCCGAGCCGCGAGTCTGCCACATCCAGCTGGTCGAGCCCAACGGCGGCGGCCCGGTCGACGCTGGGCGTCGACCGGGCCGCTGTGTCACGGGCGGGAAGGGACGGTGCGGGCCCCTTCCCGCCGTGTGGGTGGTGCGTCGGCCCTCGGCTCAGCCGAGACCGCCCTTGATGGCGCCGATGAGCTCGCCGTTGCTCGTGTCACCGGAGAGCTCCCAGAAGAACGCGCCACCGAGGCCCTGGTTGTTGGCGTACGTCATCTTGCCGTTGATGGTCGACGGGGTGTCGTAGCTCCACCAGTTGCTGCCGCACTTGGCGTACGCGGTACCGGCGACCGTGCCGGTGGCCGGGCAGGTGTTCTTCAGGACCTTGTAGTCCTCGATGCCGGCCTCGTAGGTGCCCGGCGCCGCGCCGGTGGCGCTGCCGCCCGGAGCGGCCTGGGTGACACCGGTCCAGCCCCGACCGTAGAAGCCGATGCCGAGCAGCAGCTTGTTGGCCGGGACGCCCTTGCTCTTGAGCTTCTGGATCGCCGCGTCGGAGTTGAAGCCCTGCTGCGGGATGCCGGTGTACGAGGTGAGCGGGGAGTGCGGTGCCGTCGGACCCTGGGCGGCGAAGGCGCCGAAGTAGTCGTAGGTCATCGGCATCAGCCAGTTGAGGTTGCCGATGGCCCCGGCGTAGTCGGTGGCGTCGATCTTGCCGCCGTTGCTGCCGTCAGCGGTGATGGCGGCGGTGACCAGGGCGCTGGACCCGAACTTCGACCGCAACGCGCTGATCACGTTCTTGAACGCGTTCGGGCCGCTGCTGTCACAGCTCAGACCGCAGGCGTTGGGGTACTCCCAGTCGACGTCGATGCCGTCGAAGACGTCCGCCCAGCGCGGGTCCTCGACCAGGTTGTAGCAGCTCTCGGCGAACGCGGCCGGGTTCTGCGCGGCCTGGGTGAAGCCGCCGGACCAGGTCCAGCCGCCGAACGACCAGATCACCTTGAGGTGCGGGTTCAGCTGCTTGAGCTTGCGCAGCTGGTTGAAGCTGCCGCGCAGCGGCTGGTCCCACGTGTCGGCGACGCCGTCCACGCTCTCCGCCGCGGTGTACGCCTTGTCGTAGTCGGCGTAGCTGTCACCGATGGCGCAACGGCCGCCGGTGGTGTTGCCGAAGGCGTACAGGATGTGGGTCAGCTTGGCGGCCGAGCCGCTGGTCTGGATGTTCTTGACGTGGTAGTTGCGCCCGTAGACGCCCCACTCGGCGAAGTAGCCGACGACCTTCTTGCCACCCGGGTTCGGCGGGTTGGTGGTCGGCGGCGGCGTGGTGGGCGGAGGGGTGGTGGGCGGCGTCGTCGTCGGTGGGGTGGTGGTCGGCGGAGTCGTGGTCGGCGGAGTCGTTCCGCCGCCGCACGCGGCACCGTTGATGGTGCAGTTCAGCGGGGCCTTGTAGGCGCCGCTGCCGTTGTAGCCCCAGCTGAACGAGGCGCCGGGGGCGATGCCGCCGGCCCAGCTCTTCTTGACCGCGACGTAGTGGTTGCCGCTGCTGGTGACGTCGGCGTCCCACGCGCTGCTGATGGTGGTGCCCGACGGCAGGTCGAACTCGATGCGCCAGGTGGCGACCGTGGCGCTCGAACCGTTGGTGACGGTCACCCTCGTCTCGTGACCGGTCCCCCAGTCCTGCGCCTTGGTGAAGGTGGTGGTGACCGTGCCGGCGCCGAACGCGGTGGTCACCGGCACCGCTGCGACGGTCACGGCGACCACGGCACCGGCCCAGAGGGCCCGGCGGAGCGATCTTTTCATGCGGCGTCTCCCGAACTGTTAGGAAACTTTCCAAAAGAGATGGTGAGACGGTACTCACGCCGTCATCAATTCGTCAAGATGCGCATGTTTCGATTTCTCCTGGTGCACGGAGTGCGTACGCTGCGCCCACCCCGGGGTTCACGCCCGGCCCACGCGTAGCCTCGGACCATGACCGTCTTCGACATCCCGATCGACGCCCTCAACGGCGGCCCCGCCGACCTGGCCCGCTACCGCGGCAAGGCGTTGCTGGTCGTCAACGTCGCCTCCCGCTGCGGCCTCACCCCGCAGTACGCCGGCCTCCAGACGCTCGCCGACTCCTACGCCGACCGGGGCCTCGTGGTGCTCGGCGTGCCGTGCAACCAGTTCGCCGGGCAGGAGCCGGGCAGCGCCGCCGAGATCAGCGACTTCTGCCAGGTCAACTACGGGGTCACCTTCCCGCTGACCGAGAAGATCGACGTCAACGGCGGCGACCGGCACCCGCTCTACGCCGCACTGGTGGACACCCCGGACGCCGACGGCCACTCCGGTGACGTGCGATGGAACTTCGAGAAGTTCCTGGTGGCACCGGACGGCTCGGTCGCCGCCCGCTTCGCCCCCGCTGTCGCGCCCGACTCCGACGACCTACGCGTCGCCATCGAGAAGACCCTCCCCACCCCCTGACGCCCCGGGGCGCTCTACCGAGCCACCGTGGTCACGCTCGAACATGGATGTCAACGCCGTTTGCGTTTGGCGGGGCGCTGTTCGCCAACCTGCACCACCTCGCCGATCATGGAGTTGTGGTGGGCAACAAAAAGCCCGTAAATGGCCAAAACAGGCACCACAACTTCATGATCGCCGGGACGGCTCCCCCTGCTCGGCGATCTTGCACTTTCTGTCGCGACCTAACAGGCATTACACCCATATTGACGACCGAAACTGCAAGATCGGCGCAATCTTCTCGCTCGACACCCGTTGATCTGTCAGGAGTCCACGGTCATCCCGGATCGAGTGCGATCTTGGCGGGCCCGACGCCGCAGGACGACCGACGATCCACCGCCGACCACCCCGCACGAACCGCTCGTCACCGGAGAGTGGCACGTCCCCGGAGAGCCGGTCGGCGACCAGCGCGAGCAGTACGTTGTGCAGGACAGGCTCGCGGCGCCACCAGGCACCCGCCGGGACGGCGAAGGTCGCGCGCAGCCCACGCAGCCGGCGGGCGGCGGCAACCTAATAACCCACCAGCCTGGTCGGGAATACGTCGTGGGTGGACTGAGTTGGGGACGAGCATGACAACTGTGGGACTGATCGGCAGCGGCAACATCGGCGGCACCCTGGCCCGGCTGGCCGTCGACGCGGGCTACGACGTGGTGCTGAGCAACTCGCGGGGCCCGGAAACCCTCACCGACCTGGTCGAGACCCTGGGCGAGCACGCCAGCGCCGGCACCACGCAGGACGCGGCGCAGGTCGGCGACCTGGTGGTGGTCAGTGTGCCGCTGAAGGCGTACCGAGCGGTGCCCGTGGAGCCGCTGGTCGGAAAGGTCGTCATCGACACCAACAACTACTACCCGCAGCGCGATGGGACCTTCCCGGAACTGGACTCGGGCGAGGTCACCAGCAGCGAGTTGCTCCAGCGGCACCTGCCGGAGTCGCGGGTGGTCAAGGTCTTCAACAACATCTACTTCAAGGGCCTGGCCGCGCTCCCCCGGCCATCCGGTGCGGCCGACCGCAGCGCCCTCGCGATCACCGGCGACGACGCCGCCGCGAAGGCCGAGGTGACCGCCTTCCTGGACCGGATCGGCTACGACGCGGTCGACGCCGGCTCGTTGGCCGAGGGGTGGCGCTACCAGCCGGACACCCCGGCGTACGGCACGCTCTACTCCGCCAGCCCGACCGACTGGGAGCACCCGGCCCCGGGCGACGCCGCGAAGGTGCGCGCCGCCCTGGCCGCCGCCACCCGCTGAGCAACACCAGCCGCCGCCCTGCCCGCGATCGCCTACCGGGCGGTCGTGCGGAGGGCGGCGGCGAGTTCGTCGTCGAAGCTGGCGATCGGCTGTCCGTCCGAGGCGTACGCGACGAGCCGACCGTGGGCCATCGTCGCGGACCGGAACGAGAAGGTACGCGAACCCGGGTACGCGGCGAGCAGCGGAATGGTCCGGGGCGCTCCACCCGGCGCGGAGTAGTACTCCAGGCGGGTCACCTGCGGGGCGACCACGCCGTTGACCCGGACCTTGGTCTTCTCGGCGCGGGTGCCGAAGGTGACCGGCACGTCGGTGGCGTAGGCGGCGCATTCGGCCGGACCACGGCAGACGAAGAAGTATCGCGGGTTGACCACGTCGTCGAGGGTGTACGCCTTGAAGGTGGGGTCGGCCCCGGCTGGCAGCGGCTGCACGGCGAAGAACGCGAGCGCCACAGTGGCCGTGACGCCCACCCGCAGCCAGGCACGGCCGGCGGCCGGTCGTCTGCTCGTGCGTTGGGCGGCAACCGCGACACCGCCGAAGCCGACGAGGCACAGAACGCACACCCCGACGGCGCGGGCGTTCTCGAAGAGGAACTGCACCCCCGGCCGCGTCGAGATCGGACTGAGCACCGCGCCCAACGAGACGATCATGGCGGCGAGCAGCGCCGCGCCGGCGGCCCGCTGGGTGACGCCGGACGCGCCGATCAGCAGCATCGCGGCGAGCACCGGCCACACCTGGTGGTGGGTCCAGGACACCGGGGACACGGCCACTGTGGCGCAGCCGACGAGCACGGCGGCGTGGCCGGGGCAGCCCTCCCGCGTCAGCTGCCGGGCCCGCAGCAGCGCCGCCGCGCAGATCAGTGCCACCATCCCGGCCCAGAGCACTGGCAACGTCGTGTCGTCCACACCGACGCGCAGCAACATTCCGTGCAGGGACTGGTTGCCCAATGAGGACAGATTGCCGATGCGAGAGGTCTGCCGCACGGTTTCGGTCCAGTAGGCCCAACTCTCCCCGGGCAGCACGATCGCGGCGAGCCCCGCGCAGGCCACGAACGCGGCCGCCGACCGGCCGGCGTCGCGGTAGCGCCCGACGGCGAGGAAGTAGACCACGAACAGCAGCGGGGTGAGCTTGATCGCCGCGGCCACCCCGACCAGCGTTCCCCGCAGCCGGGGTGGGACGACGCCCAGCCCGTCGAGCAGGGCCATCAGCACGATGAAGATGCTGACCTGCCCGAAGCGCAGGTTGCTCTGCACCGGCGCGGAGAGCATCAGCACGGTGGCCGCAAGCGCCACGACGAGCGGGCGCCGGGAACGTCGGGTGGTCAGCGCGACACCCACCGACCCGGCGATGGCGACGACCGCCGCGCACGTCGCCACCAGCCAGATCCCCTGGAGTACGCCCTCGCGCACGAAGGTGATCGGCCACAGCACGAGAGCGGCGAACGGCGGATAGGTGAACGGACCACCGTTCTCTGCCACATACCCGTACAGCGGCTTGCCGGCGCGCAGGTCGGACAGCGCACCGTAGTAGATGTGCAGGTCGGAGAGGCGGTCGTCGCGCTGGAACACGAGCACGCAGGACACCAGCGCGACGACGGCGAAGGCCGCCCACACCAGGGCCACCCGGCGATCCCGCATCGCCCGAGAATAGACGAGCACGACGGTCCGCGGCGGCCCCGAAGCGGCGTACCCGCCCGGTGGGATCGGTGACGACAGCCGGCAAAAACATCGCTGTGGCAACTTGCGCCGCAGTCCTGTTCACGGGACCCTGTTCTCTGGGTTGCCGCCCGCTCACCGAACGTGCCCCCCGGAGGCGACATGCACACGCTCCGTACCGTGCCCCGCCGGCTGCTGGCCGGCTCCGGCGCGCTCCTGCTCGGCACCGCCCTCGCCGCTGCCGCCATTCCGGTTGCGGCCAGCGCCGCGACCGGCGCGGACACCGTCGGATACGTCCGGCTCGCGCACCTCTCCCCGGACACCCCGGCGGTGGACGTCTACCTGGCCGCACCCGGCGAGGCGAAGCCGCGGGTCTTTCCCGGGGTCGGCTACGGCGTGGTCTCCGACTACCTCGAACTCGCTCCGGGCCGGTACGCGGTGGCCATGCGCGAGGCCGGCGCACCCGCCAGCGATCCCCCAGTGCTCACCACCGAGGTCGCGGTGACCAGCGGCGACGCCTACACCGTCGCCGGTGTCGGCCGGCACGCGGACCTCGGCCTGCGGGTGCTCAACGACGACCTCAGCGCCCCCACGGACGGCCGCGCCAAGGTGCGGGTGGTGCAGGCGTCGGTGCGGACCCCGGTGCTCGACGTGGCCGCCGCCGACGGCCCGAGGATCGCCGACGGGGTGCAGTTCGCCACCACGACCGACTACCAGCAGGTCGAGCCGGGCAGTTGGCGGCTGAAGCTGACCGGTGCCGGCGGGCCGAGCACCGACGCCGAGGTGCGGCTCACCGGCGGTGCGGTCTACTCGCTGCTGGTGCTCGACGCGAAGCAGGGCGGGCTCACCGCCGAGCTGCGCCGCGACGCCGAGGGCGGCACAGTCGTCCCGGCCGGCGGGGTGGACACCGGTGCCGGTGGCATCGCCGGGGCGGGGCTCGACGCGTACCCACTGGTGGCC
>NZ_JAGPXW010000055.1:0-12566 GCF_018070365.1 Micromonospora sp. D93
GGCCGTCCTCGGTCGGTGGCACGACGCCAGCCGGCGCGCCGTCGAAGCGGGCCGGGCCGGGGGCGACCGGTGCTCCGGCGGCCCGCGCGGGGTCGGGTGTCGGGCCGGCGGCGCGCCGACCGGCGGGCGTGCCGTCGGCGGGCGGCCGGGCGCGGCCGGGCTCGACCGGCTGCTCCGGGCCGGGTCGGCGGCCCGGCGGGCCAGCGTCCGGACGGCGCAGCGGCGGCATCGCGTCGGGATGCCCACCGGGTGCGGCGGGGTCCTGGTGACGGCCCGGCGGAACAGCACCGTCCGGATGACGGCCCGGCGGAACAGCGGCGTCCGGACGACGGCCCGACGCAGCGGCGGAGTCCGGGCGACGACCGGCCGGGGCGCCCGCGGTCGGTGGGCCCGAGGGTGGACCGGGAGGGGCCGCCGCACCGCGGGAGCGGACCGGGCCGCCGGGGGCGTCCGGTGCGGGGCGAGGCCCCTGCGGACCGGCCGGGTCACCCCCGCCCGGGCGAGCGGGGGGTGACGACTGCGGTACGGCAGCGCGGGCGCCGGGCACCTGTTGCACGCCGCGGCGCGGCGGCGGCCCGGGTGCGCCGGGGCCCGCGGCGGGTGGCCGGTCATCCGGGCGGCGGCCCGCTGGCGGCGTCTCACCCGGCCAGGGGCCGTCGACCGGCCGACGGGCGGCGGCGCCCGGGTCACCCTGGCGCGGGGCCGGCGGCGTCGAGGACTCCGGCGCACTGCCGCGCGCGCCGGCCGGCTCTGCCGGCAAACGGGGGGTGGGCTGTGCCGGCGGCCCGGAAGGGTCTGCCGGCGGCATGCCCGCGCGGGGCCGGTTCGGCTCCGCCGGTGCGCCGTCCGGGCCCAACTCGGTGCGTTGCTCCTTGGCCGAGCGCAGGTCGTCGATCCAGCCGAACTCCTCGCCGGCGACCGGCTCCGCCGGCTCGGGCTCAGCCGCCCGGCCGCGACCCCAACGGCGGGTCTTGGCGCGGGGATCGCGCCGCTCGTCCGGGCCCTCGTCGTCCGGGCGGTCCCCACCACGCGATCTCACTGTTGACCCTCTCCTGCGGCGTCGGTGCCGCTGTCCTGCATCGTGCCGGGGGCACCCGTGCCGGTCGTCGGACGGACGGCCCCCGGGGATAGCGCTGGCGCGGTCTGCGCCGTTACGGACGGCTCGGATGTCGACGTCTCCGGTCGGGCGGCCGGGGCCGGCAGACCACGCACGATCCGGCGTAGCAGCGGCAGCCGACTGGCCACCGACCGTTCCGCGCCGTGCGGACTGGGCTGGTAGTAGTCGGTGCCCACCAGGTCGTCCGGGACGTACTGCTGGGTGACCACGCCGCGCTGGTCGTCGTGCGGGTAGCGGTAGCCGGTCCCGTGGCCCAACCCTCGGGCGCCGGAGTAGTGCGCGTCGCGCAGCCCCCGCGGCACCGACCCACCGCGACCGGCCCGGACGTCGGCGATAGCGGCGCCGATGGCGGTGGTCGCCGAGTTCGACTTGGGCGCGGTGGCCAGGTGGATCACCGCCTGGGCGAGGTTGAGCTGCGCCTCGGGCAGCCCGACGTACTCGACCGCGTGCGCGGCGGCGGTCGCGACGCTCAGCGCCCCGGGATCGGCCATGCCCACGTCCTCGCTGGCGAAGATGACCAGACGACGGGCGATGAACCGGGCGTCCTCACCGGCGACCAGCATGCGGGCCAGCCAGTGCACGGCCGCGTCCACGTCCGAGCCGCGCATGCTCTTGATGAAGGCGCTGACCACGTCGTAGTGGGCGTCGCCGTCGCGGTCGTAACGCACCGCCGCCACGTCGACCGCCTGCTCGGCGGTGGCGAGGTCGATCCGCCCGCTGCCGAGGGCCGTGGCGGAGGCCGCCGCCGCCTCCAGGGCGGTGAGTGCCTTACGGACGTCACCGGCGGCCAGTCGGACCAGGTGGTCCTCGGCCTCGGTGGTCAGGGCGAGTGCGCCGTCCAGGCCACGCTTGTCGGCGACCGCGCGGCGCAGCAGGCCCCGTACCGCCTCGTCGTCCAACGGTTGCAGGGTGAGCAACACGCACCGCGACAGCAGCGGTGAGATGACCGAGAAGTACGGGTTCTCGGTGGTCGCCGCCAGCAGGGTGACAGTACGGTCCTCGACGGCGGCGAGCAGCGAATCCTGTTGGGTCTTGCTGAACCGGTGCACCTCGTCGATGAAGAGCACTGTCTGCGGGCCGCCGGAACGGCGCTGGCGGCGAGCCGCCTCGATCACCGCCCGGACGTCCTTCACACCTGCGGAGAGCGCCGACATGGCGACGAAGCGGCGGTCGGTCGCCCCGGCCACCAGGTGCGCGATGGTGGTCTTGCCGCTGCCCGGCGGGCCCCAGAGGATCACCGACATCGGAGCCCCGCCGGAGACGAGTTGCCGCAGGGGTGCGCCGGGAGCGAGCAGATGCTCCTGCCCGACCAACTCGTCGAGGGTCACCGGGCGCATCCGGACGGGCAGGGGCGAATCGTCGGCCACCGCGGTGAAGCCGTCGACACCGGCGGGATCGTCGGGCGCGCTGCGCGACCCGGCGGGTTCACCGAGGGAGAAGAGGGCGTCGGACTCCATCACGAAGACAGTACCGGGCCGGGCCCACGACGCCGGAATCGCGCCGCGGGCCCGCCACCGGTGATCGGTTCCGGTCAGCCACGCCCGGGGCGACGGCCCCGGTACCAGCGGCCACCGCCACCGCCGCCACCGCCGCGCGGACCGCTGCCCACGCCGGCCAGGTAGAGCGAGAGGAGAAGCAACCCGATGAGTACGAGGGTGTTCCAGTTGAACAGGTCGGGTGCGCCGAAGTCGGTGCCGAGCAGGTCGAGCAGCAGGGCAAAGCCAAAAACGATGGCCGCGAGAATGGCGAGCATGTCGGTCCTCCGGTGGGGGTTCCCAGTAGGTCGGCGCGTGATGTACCCAATCGGTCGACTCGCCAATCTCCACGGTGGAGGTGGCCACGCCGCGACGGCCCGGCGGAGGCATTCGACAGTCCACTCCTAGGCTGGACAGCATGATCATCGACGACCGGGTACTCCAGGACCGGAGCGCCATCCTGGCCGCCGTCGGCCATCACCCGTTCGCCCGGCACGCGCTCGGGCGGGCCGTGCCGGCGCACGCATACCGGCGTGATGGCGCCGTGTTGTGGCTGGTCCCGCCCGAGCACGGACCGGCCGGCTGCGCGATCGGCCCGGCCGAACCGGCGCTGGAGATCTGTGTCGCGCTCGCCGCCGACGGGATGCTCCAGCCCGGACAACGGCTGCACCTGCCTCGACACGATCGCGGTCTGCTCGCCGACCGGTTGACGGTGGCCGAGCACAGCGACTGGGACTTCCACTGGATTGACACGCCGCCACCGGCGCAGCCGGACGAGCAGTCGGTGCTACGCCTCACCGACGCCGACCAGCTGGCGCTGGCGGCGCTCGTCGAAGAGTCGTTCCCCACCAGCACCTCTCGGCCGGGCGACCCACGGGTGGTCGACTGGTACGGCATCCGGGCCGGCGACCGGTTGGTGGCGTGCGGCGCGGACCGCAGCCAGGGTGACATCGGCTTCCTCGCCGGCCTGACCGTCGCCCCCGACCAACGAGGTCGAGGGCTGGGCGCGGCCCTGACCGCCGGGATGACCCGGGCTCTGCTGACGCGCCACGACACCGTTGGCCTCGGCGTCTACTCGCACAATGTCGGTGCGGCGCGGCTCTACCGTCGCCTCGGCTACACCAACACTCTCCCGCTCAGCTCGATCCGCCTCGCCTGACCGGCGGCAAGGGCCCCTCGCGAACGAGGGGCCCTTGCTCAGCGGTCGGCGGCGGGAACCGGAACCGCGGTCGGCTCCACAACCGGGGCGGCCCGACGGCCGGCCAGCCAGGCAGGCAGGTAGAGCGGTGCGGCGACGGCCAACACCACAGCGCCGACCACCATCGCGGTGCTGATACTCGTGGCGGCGGCGAGCGCTGTCAGCACCACCCCGCCGAGCGCGCCGGCCGGCTGCGCCATCATCGAGTTCAGCGAGAGCACGCTGGTCCGGTACGGGCCGTCGACCTGCCGGTGCAGCAGCCCACTGTGCAACGGGTTGGACGCGCCGTGCACGGCGTAGCAGGCCAGGTAGGCCACCAGCACGCCGATCGGCCCGGCGAACAACCCCATCCCGACCACCGTCACGCCCTGGAGGATGCGCAGCAGGGCCGCGCCCGCAGGGGCGCCGAACCAGCGCAGCAGCAGTGGGGTCAGTGCCGCACCGGCGGCCGAGGCGATCCAGGCGGCCGAGTTCGCCGGCCCGAGCAGCGCCGCCGCGCGTTCCGGGTTACCGATCACCTCGGCGAGCCGGACCGGCAGGAGCGACTCGAAGGTGACCATGCCGAAGCCCCAGAACAGCTCGACGGCCACCAACGCCAGCAGCACCCGGGAGCGGCGCAGCAGCCCGACGGCCTGGCCGATCATCCGGGGCGCCTGGGCCACCGAGGCCCGCAGCGCCGCGAACCCGGTGGCCGGCCGCTCCTCGACGAGCAGCACGACAAGCGCGACGAGCGCCCCCGCCTGCGCGACGATGGCGGCCAGCACGGGCACCGTGAGCGCGGTGACCGGGCCGAGCGGGCCGAGCGCGATGAGACCGCCGCTGAGCAGGGCGCCCGCGCCAATGGCCCCACCGACGACGGTGCCGGCGTACCCGAGGCCGCGCTCGTACTCGGCCTCCGGGTCGGCGGTCAGGGTGGCGTCGACGTACCAGGATTCCAACGGGCCGCTGTCCAGCGCTCGATAGACGCCCTGCAGGGCCCAGACCACGAAGAACAGCCAGAACGAGTCGGCCACCGCGAACAGCGCCAGCGAGGCGAGGTTGAGCACTCCGGCGGCGAGCAGCACCGGTCGGCGGCCGAGCGCGTCGGCGAGCCCGCCGGTGGGCAACTCCAGGGCCAACACCAGCAGCCCCTGCGCCGTGCCGACCAGCCCGATCTGTGGCAGCGACAGGCCGCGCTCCTGCATCAGCAGGATCATCACCGGGATCATCAGACCCGTGGGCAGCCAACGCAGACCGTAGAGCGTGAGGTAACGACGCCGAACCTGACGTACGGTCAGCGCGCTCATGCCAGACCCTCGCGCAACGGGTAGGCCGCCATGAACACCTGTATCGGCTTGGCCTCCGGGTCGACGGCGTCGGTGGAGTCGGCCTCGCGGTGGTAGCGCTCCAGCAACTGCCACATCTCCGTCTTGAGTTCCTCCAGCCGGGCCGGCGGGATGGTCATGAAGATGTCGCTCATGCCGAAGCCGTCCCGCCAGGCCGGGGACCACTCGTGCTGGGTCGCGAACCAGCGCTCGGCGGTCTCGACGAGGAGCCGCACCTGGTCGCCCTGGATCCACTCGATCGCGGCCCGTGCGTCGGGGTCGTCGTCGAAGTCGGTCGGCTCCCAGTTGGTGACGTCGTGAGCCGCCTGCCACCACCGCTGCCGCCCACCGCCCCGGTCGGGATCCTCGATGACCAGCCCGACCTCGGCGAGTTGCCGCAGGTGGTAACTGGTAGCGCCGGTGTTGGTGCCGAGCAGTTCCGCGAGGGTGGTGGCGGTGGCAGGCCCCTTCACACGCAGGGCGCCCACCAGCCGCATCCGTAGCGGGTGTGCCAGCACCCGGACCTGCCGCTTGTCGATCCGCACCTCGCGCGGTGCCGGCCGCGGGGTCGCTTCATCGTTCGCCATGACCGCACACTATCTCTGCACACTTTCTATGCACAAGAGTTGTGCATAGAAAGTGTGCATGATTCTCAGGGTGCCAGGAGTTCGCGTACCCCCCGCAGTCGGGTCCGCAGCAGGCCGGCGGCGCGAGAGCTGTCGAGGCGTACGTCGAGGGGGCGGACCAGGCCGGTGTCCGCGCTGGTGGTGGTCTTCAACCCGGTCGGGTCCAGGCCGTCCCGCCCGGCGACCAACAGGCCCAGCTCCGCCCGGCTGACCGCGTCGGGGCCGGCCACGTTGAGCAGACCGGCGTACGACGAGGCGACCATTTCCAGCACGGCGTCAGCCAGGTCGGCGACGTCGATCGGGCAGCGCAGTTCGTCGCTGAACAGGGTGGCCCGGCCGGCGAGGGCGTCCCGGCAGAGCTGGATCTGCTTGCTGCCCTCCCCCATGATCAGGGAGGTCCGCACCAGGGCCGCGCCCGGATCGATCGCCCGCACGGCGGTCTCGGCGGCGGCCTTCGCGGCACCGTACGCGTGCACCGGCGTGGGTGGTTCGTCGTCGGCGTACGGCACGTGTCGTCCGGCGTGCAGCGCGTCACTGGACACGTGCACCAGCCGGGCACCCACCTCGGCGGCGGCGAGCGCCACGTGCGCGGCACCGTCGGCGGTGACCGCCCAGTCCCCGTACCGATAGGGGGTGCCGACCACGGCGTCCGGCCGCACCTCGGCGACCAGCGCGCGCACGGCGGCCCGGTCGGTCACGTCCAGTCGACGTGCCGCGACACCCGGCACGGCGATCTCCCTGGAGTGAAAGGTCCCAACAACCGACCACCCGGCCCCGACGCCCCGGAGACAAACCGTCCGCCCGAGTAACCCACTACCCCCGACAACAAGCACCCGCATCCCAGCCCACTCCCCTGCCACCGCCACCGTCGATCATGAGGTTAACGAGCGACACGCCGAGGCGTGGACTCGTCAACCTCATGATCGACGGCGCGAGGAGGGGTCAGACCGGGTCTGCTACCGGGGCTGCGGGGCCTGCCGTTCCGGTGTGGGCGGCGGGCGTCGGCTTGGGCTTGGCGTCGATGCCGGCCTCGGCGCGCTGCTGGGCGGTGATCGGGGTGGGTGCACTGGTCAGCGGGTCGAAGCCACCGCGGGTCTTCGGGAAGGCGATGACCTCGCGGATGGAGTCGGCACCGGCGAGCAGCATGCAGACCCGGTCCCAGCCGAAGGCGATGCCGCCGTGCGGCGGGGCGCCGTACTTGAACGCCTCCAGCAGGAAGCCGAACTTGTCCTGCGCCTCCTCGGGAGTGATGCCGAGCAGGTCGAAGACCCGCTTCTGCACGTCACCCCGGTGGATACGGATCGACCCGCCGCCGATCTCGTTGCCGTTGCAGACGATGTCGTACGCGTACGCCAGGGCCCGGTCCGGAGCCTCCTCGAACCGGTCGACCCACTCCGAGTTCGGCGAGGTGAACGGGTGGTGCACGGCCGTCCAACCGCCCTCGTCCGTGCGTTCGAACATCGGCGCGTCGACCACCCAGCAGAACGCCCAGGCGCTCTCGTCGATCAGGCCGGACCGCTTGGCGATCTCGACGCGGGCCGCACCGAGCAGCTCCTGTGCCTCCCGGGTGGTGGCGCTCGCCGCGAAGAACACCGCGTCACCCGGCTTGGCGCCGACCGCGTCGGCGAGCCCGCCCAGGTGCTCGGCGGAGAGGTTCTTCGCCACCGGGCCGCGCGCCTCGCCGGTCTCGGCGTCCAACACCACGTACGCAAGGCCGCGGGCGCCACGCGCCTTCGCCCAGTCCTGCCAGCCGTCCAACTCCTTGCGGCTCTGCGCCGCGCCGCCCGGCATCACCACCGCGCCGACGTAGCCGCCCGCGTCGATCGCCCCGGCGAAGACCCGGAACTCGGTGCCGCGCAGATACTCGGTCAGCTCGGTCAGCTCGACGCCGTAGCGCAGGTCCGGCTTGTCCGACCCGTACCGGGCCATCGCGTCGTGCCAGGTGATCCGCGGGATCGGTCGGGTGATCTCGTGCCCGGCCAGGTCCTTCCAGAGTGACGAGACGATCGCCTCGCCGAGGTCGATCACGTCGTCCTCGGTGACGAACGACATCTCGATGTCGAGCTGAGTGAACTCCGGCTGCCGGTCGGCGCGGAAGTCCTCGTCACGGTAGCAGCGGGCGATCTGGTAGTACCGCTCCATGCCGCCGACCATCAGCAACTGCTTGAACAGCTGCGGCGACTGCGGCAGCGCGTACCAGCTGCCGGGCTGCAGGCGCACCGGCACCAGGAAGTCGCGGGCGCCCTCCGGCGTCGACCGGGTCAGCGTCGGCGTCTCGATCTCCAGGAAGTCCCGCTCGTGCAGCACGCCCCGGGCGAGCTGGCTGGCGCGCGAGCGCAGCCGCAGCGCGTTCGCCGGGCCACTGCGGCGCAGGTCCAGGTAGCGGTACCGGAGTCGGATGTCGTCGCCGGCCTCGATCTGGTCGTCCACCGGCAGCGGGAGCGGCGCCGCCTCGGAGAGCACCTCCAGCTCGACCGCTGTCACCTCCACCTCACCGGTGGGCAGCTCCGGGTTCTCGTTGCCGTCCGGCCGGCGGGTCACCTCGCCGACGACCTTCACGCAGAACTCGTTGCGCAGCGCGTGCGCGTCCTCCTCGCGGAACACCACCTGGACAACACCGGAGCCGTCGCGCAGGTCGACGAAGATGACCCCGCCGTGGTCGCGGCGGCGGGCCACCCAGCCGGCGAGCGTCACCGTCGAGCCGGCGTCCGCGGCGCGCAGGCTTCCGGCATTGTGGGTACGGATCACGGCTGGCAACTCCTCATCGTGGAACAGTCCTCACCGGCATTCTGTCAGGGGTGGCCGCCCCGCCTCCGGGCACCCGGCAGGCCGGCACGATTCGCTGGTGGGGTGGACCGGCGAACCCGACTCCCCCGGCAGCCGCGCCGGTTAACGTGGCGAAATGCGGCCCGTACCGAACTGGGCCGTCGCCACGGCGGCGGCGGCACCCGTGCTGCTGGTGGCCGGTTGGACGGTGGCGCAGGCCCGACAACCCGTCGGGTACGACCCGGTCCGCGACACCATCAGCGAGCTGGCGGGGCAGGACGCCACCGACGCCTGGATCATGGTGGTGGCCCTGGTGCTGCTCGGCTGCTGTTACCTGTCGGTCGCCGCCGTCCTGCACGCGGCCGGGCTGCCCAGCCGTTTCCTGCTCGCGATCGGTGGCGTGGCCACCATCGCGCTTGTCGCGTTTCCCCGGCCGCCGGTCGGCGGCTCGCTCAGCCACGGCATCGCGGCGACGGTGGCGGTCCTCGCCCTGGTGCTCTGGCCGGCCGGCTCGGCACTGCGGCTGCCGCGCGGCCACGACACCGCGCACCCCACCCGACCGGAGCCGCCCTGGGCGTTCCGCCGGGCGGTGGGGCTGAGCGCCACGCTCGTGCTGCTGGCGCTGTTCGGCTGGTGCGCGTTCGAGGTGACCAGCGGGTCCCGCACCGGGCTGGCCGAGCGGGTGACGGCGGTGGCGGTCTCCCTCTGGCCGCTACTGGCGGTTGTCTCCGCCCGGCAGGCGCACCTCGCCTGGTCGACCGGCGGCACCGTACGCGTCGGCCCGGACCTGCCGACCATCGGCGTCGTACCCCCGGATCCTCTCGGCCCACCGAGTGGGCCCGCTCCCGGGCGACCCGACCGACTGCCGTGAGTCGTTGCCCCGCCTGCTCTGGTGTCCGCGACGTCGGACCGTCGGCTCGCGCGCGGCCCGGGAACTCCGCTCGTCGTCCCGCTAGGATCGCCCGATGTCCGCCGTTCCCCGTTGGGCCCTGCTGTCCGCCGGCGGCGCACCGCTGTTCCTCATCGGCGGCTGGACACTGGCGCAGGCCGCCCAGTCCGACGGATTCGACCCGGTGCGGCAGACCATCAGCGCGCTCGCCGCCACCGGTGCCGACCACCGCTGGATCATGACGATCGGGCTGGCCGGCCTCGGCCTCTGTCACCTGACGACCGCGCTCGGCCTGGTCAGCGCCGCGCCTGCGGGCCGAGGGCTGCTCGCGCTGGGTGGGCTGGCGACAGTGGTCCTGGTCGCGTTCCCGCAGAACCCGGGCGGCGGCTCGACGACGCACGCCGTGGCCGCAGGTGTGGCGTTCGGGGCGTTGGCCGTCTGGCCGGCCCTGGCGGTGCCCCGTCGAGCGACGCCGTCCCTCGACCGGGAGCACCGGCACCCGCCGGCTCCCGTACGCCGGCTGGCGCTCACGGCGGCGGCGCTCCTCCTCGGGCTGGTCGGCTGGTTCGGCGTCGAGTTCTTCACCGACGGGACATGGGTCGGGCTGACGGAGCGGCTGGCGGCGGCGGCCGAGGCGGGCGTACCGCTGGCCGCCGTGCTGGTCTCCCGGCGGCGGCCGAAACCGTCCGGGGCCGGCTGACCGCCACCGTGAGCCGCGCGGTGCCGGCGGGTTCGGTGGCCGTCAACGCGACGCGGGCCGCCGGAGTGTTCCGGCGGCCCGCGAGCGGTGCGTGGATCAGAAGACGCTGACGCCGTAGCGGCTGAGCGCCTCGGTGACCGGCTGGAAGTAGGTCGTGCCACCGGTGCGGCAGTTGCCGCTACCACCGGAGGTCATGCCCAGGGCGGTGCCGCCGGCGAAGAGCGAGCCGCCGCTGTCGCCCGGCTCGGCGCAGACGTTGGTGCGGATCAGACCGGAGACCGAGCCCTCGGCGTAGTTCACAGTGGCGTTTGTCGCGTTCACCGTGCCGCCGCGCAGCCCGGTGGTGCTGCCGGAGCGCTGCACCGACTGGCCGACGGAGGCGTTGCCAGCACCGGTGATGTCCCGGTAGCTGCCGTTGTAGAGGTAGACGTTGCCGGCGGCGTTGGCCGAGTTGCTGTGCCGCACGATGCCGTAGTCGTTGCCCGGGAAGCTGGTGCCGGTACGGGTCCCGATCAGCGCGGTCTGGGCGGAGTTCGAGTACCAGCTGGCCGAGATGTTGGTGCAGTGCCCGGCCGTCAGGAAGTAGTAGGTGCTGCCACTGCGCACGTTGAAGCCGAGCGAGCAACGCCCGCCCCCGCCGGCGTAGATGGCCTGGCCGCCGGAGATCCGGGTGCTCAGCACGCCCGCCTCGGCCTCGACCCGGACCGCGCCGTTGGCCCGCGCGGCGGCGGCCTTGACCCGCTCCAGCTTGGCCCCGGTGACGGTGCTGTCGACGGAGACGACGACCTGGTTGGTGACCGGGTCGCTCCACCAGGCGGTGCCCGGGATCTTCGCGGAGCGCTCCAGGTCGGCCGTGGCCATGTTGAGCTCGGCGGCGCCGCGGGTGACGTAGCGGACGACGGCGCCGGCCTTGCTCGCCTTGCTGGCGGCGGCCGCGTCGGTCACCGTGACGACGGATTTGCCGCTGGCGTCGATGTACGAGCCGGCGGAACGGTCGCCGAGTTCCGCGGAGATCGCGGCGGCGGTGTCGGGCGACGCGGCGGGAGCGGCCTGAGCGGGCGCGCCGATGAGCGAGCCGACGACCAGGGTTCCGGAAACGGCGACTGTAGCCGCAACACGGAATGAGGACCTCGTGGGTCGCATGTAACAAACCTCCTGGGCGGGGGAGCGGGTCTGCCGGGGGCGGCTGACCCGAGGGCAACCCGGCCGATCTGGGGAAACCGGCCGGATGAGAGTGAAGTATTCACATCCTTAAGATCATTGACAAGGCTTGGATTCGCCCGGATTTACCGATCTTGATCGGCCACCTGGCCGCAACACCTCTGACACGCTGATGAACAGCCACCGTCACACCCAACCGAGATGAGATCCACTGTGGACGGACACGGCCATCGATTGCTGTCGGCGTTGGCGGCGGGACGGGCCCCGCGCGTCAGGGGGTACGGCGACGGGCGCCGGGGCCCGGACTGGGTACCACGTCGCGTGGCCGGGCCACGTCGTGCCCGTCGGCGCAGCGCAGTTCGGCGCGCACCTCGGCGCCGCAGTCGCGGTGGGTGACGCTGAGCGGCGGGCCCTCCGCGTCGGCGAGGTACCGGTCGCCCCATCCGAGGACGGCGACCAACACCGGCCACAGGTCCAGGCCCTTCTCCGTCAGCCGGTACTCGTGGCGCAGCCGACTGCCGGGCTCCCGGTACGGTTCGCGACTCAACACGCCCTGCTCCACCAGGCTGGCGAGCCGGTTGGTCAGCACCTGACGCGGAATGCCGGTGCGCACCCGCATGTCGTCGAAGCGGCGTACGCCGGTGAACACCTCGCGGAGTACCACAAGCGTCCACCGCTCACCGAGGATCTCCATCGCGCGGGCGATGGTGCAGTTCTCCACTGACCAGTCCAGAGCCGCGGGTCGCATTCGACCAGGCTAGATCTCGTTGACAGACTCAGCAACCTGCTGCCAGGCTGCGTCCATGACGCAGACGCAGGAACCAGTGCGCAGCCGTACCTTCTCCTGGGCGGACCCGTCGGTCAACGCCGCCCAGGTCGGTCAACGTGGCGGCCTCGACATGCTCCGGGCGATGATCGCCGGCGAACTGGCCGCGCCGCCGGTGATGCACCTTCTCGACATGAGCCGGATGGAAGCCGACGAGGGTCGGGTCGTCGTCGAGTTGACTCCGCAGGAGTTCCACTACAACCCGCTCGGCAGCGTCCACGGTGGCGTGCTCTCGACCCTGCTGGACACCGCCGCGGCGTGCGCCGTGCACACCACCCTGCCCGCCGGCGTCGGCTACACCTCGCTGGACCTCAACGTGAAGTTCCTCCGCCCGGTCACCGTCGACAGCGGCACCCTGCGCTGCGAGGGCACGGTGCTGCAACGCGGCCGCCGCACGGCCCTGGCCGAGGCCCGCATCACCGACGCCAGCGCCCGCCTGATAGCCCACGCCACCAGCACCTGCCTCCTCCTCCCCCTCCCGCTCCCCTAGCCCCCACCCACCCC
>NZ_JAGPXW010000056.1:2500-5387 GCF_018070365.1 Micromonospora sp. D93
TGCTGACCTTCTGTGGGTGTTCCCGAGTAGCGGCGGACCCCTGAAATCTGCCGTGAATCTGCCAGGACCACCTGGTAAGCCTAAATACTTCCTGGTGACCGATAGCGGACAAGTACCGTGAGGGAATGGTGAAAAGTACCCCGGGAGGGGAGTGAAATAGTACCTGAAACCGTTCGCCTACAATCCGTCGGAGCCTTGCGGGGTGACGGCGTGCCTTTTGAAGAATGAGCCTGCGAGTTAGTGGCATGTGGCGAGGTTAACCCGTGTGGGGGAGCCGTAGCGAAAGCGAGTCTGAATAGGGCGATTCAGTCGCGTGTCCTAGACCCGAAGCGGAGTGATCTAGCCATGGGCAGGCTGAAGCGCGGGTAAGACCGCGTGGAGGGCCGAACCCACCAATGTTGAAAAATTGGGGGATGACCTGTGGTTAGGGGTGAAAGGCCAATCAAACTCCGTGATAGCTGGTTCTCCCCGAAATGCATTTAGGTGCAGCGTCGCGTGTTTCTTGCCGGAGGTAGAGCACTGGATGGTCTAGGGGGCCCACAAGCTTACCGAAATCAGCCAAACTCCGAATGCCGGTAAGTGAGAGCGCGGCAGTGAGACTGCGGGGGATAAGCTTCGTAGTCGAGAGGGAAACAGCCCAGATCACCAGCTAAGGCCCCTAAGCGTGTGCTAAGTGGAAAAGGATGTGGGGTCGCATAGACAACCAGGAGGTTGGCTTAGAAGCAGCCACCCTTTAAAGAGTGCGTAATAGCTCACTGGTCAAGTGGTTCCGCGCCGACAATGTAGCGGGGCTCAAGCACACCGCCGAAGCTGTGGCATTCACATTTTAACCTCGCTTGGACGTGATTCCTTGTGCAGGTGTGTGGATGGGTAGGGGAGCGTCGTGCCGCGAGTGAAGCAGCGGGGTGACCCAGTTGTGGACGCGGCACGAGTGAGAATGCAGGCATGAGTAGCGAAAGAAGGGTGAGAAACCCTTCCGCCGGATGACCAAGGGTTCCAGGGCCAGGCTAATCCGCCCTGGGTGAGTCGGGACCTAAGGCGAGGCCGAGAGGCGTAGTCGATGGACAACGGGTTGATATTCCCGTACCCGCGAAAGAGCGTCCCTGATGAACCTCGTTGTGCTAACCACCCGAACCATCTGAGACCTTCGGGTTGAGGATGGGGAGCGTGGGAACCTGATGGGTAGTAGTCAAGCGATGGGGTGACGCAGGAAGGTAGCTGAGCCCGGCCGGTGGTTGTGCCGGGGTAAGCGTGTAGGCCGTGTTGTAGGCAAATCCGCAACACACATAGGCTGAGACGTGATGCCGAGCCGATTCAGGTGAAGTCAGTGATCCTATGCTGCCGAGAAAAGCCTCTAGCGAGTTCTTAGCGGCCCGTACCCCAAACCGACACAGGTGGTCAGGTAGAGAATACCGAGGCGATCGGGCGAACTGTGGTTAAGGAACTCGGCAAATTGCCCCCGTAACTTAGGGAGAAGGGGGGCCGGAGACGTGAAGCCCCGCGCGGGTGGAGCGTTGTATGGCCGCAGAGAGCAGGGGGAAGCGACTGTTTACTAAAAACACAGGTCCATGCGAAGAAGTAATTCGATGTATATGGACTGACGCCTGCCCGGTGCTGGAACGTTAAGGGGACCTGTTAGCTCTTTCGGGGGCGAAGCGGAGAACTTAAGCGCCAGTAAACGGCGGTGGTAACTATAACCATCCTAAGGTAGCGAAATTCCTTGTCGGGTAAGTTCCGACCTGCACGAATGGCGTAACGACTTCCCCACTGTCTCAACCACAGGCCCGGCGAAATTGCAGTACGAGTAAAGATGCTCGTTACGCGCGGCAGGACGGAAAGACCCCGGGACCTTTACTATAGCTTGACATTGGTACTCGAATTAGCTTGTGTAGGATAGGTGGGAGCCGGTGAAGTCCATACGCCAGTATGGGTGGAGGCAATCTTGAAATACCACTCTGGTTGATTTGGGTATCTAACTTCGGACCGTTATCCGGTTCAGGGACAGTGTCTGGTGGGTAGTTTAACTGGGGCGGTTGCCTCCTAAAAGGTAACGGAGGCGCCCAAAGGTTCCCTCAGCCTGGTTGGCAATCAGGTGTTGAGTGCAAGTACACAAGGGAGCTTGACTGTGAGACTGACAGGTCGAGCAGGGACGAAAGTCGGGACTAGTGATCCGGCACTTGCGAGTGGAAGCGGTGTCGCTCAACGGATAAAAGGTACCCCGGGGATAACAGGCTGATCTTCCCCAAGAGTCCATATCGACGGGATGGTTTGGCACCTCGATGTCGGCTCGTCGCATCCTGGGGCTGTAGCAGGTCCCAAGGGTTGGGCTGTTCGCCCATTAAAGCGGTACGCGAGCTGGGTTTAGAACGTCGTGAGACAGTTCGGTCCCTATCCGCCGTGCGCGTAGGATACTTGAGAAGGGCTGTCCCTAGTACGAGAGGACCGGGACGGACGAACCTCTGGTGTGCCAGTTGTCCTGCCAAGGGCACGGCTGGTTAGCTACGTTCGGAAGGGATAACCGCTGAAAGCATCTAAGCGGGAAGCCTGCTTCAAGATGAGGTATCCCACCCACCTTGGTGGGGTAAGGCCCCCAGCTAGACGACTGGGTTGATAGGCCGGAAATGTAAGCCCGGTAACGGGTTCAGTTGACCGGTACTAATAGGCCGAGGACTTGACTACTAAGCTGCTACGCGTCCACTGTGCAACTCTGAACAAGCGAACACCCGTGACGTTGTGCCGGGGTTGTTTGATATGTTCATAGAGTTACGGCGGTCATGGCGGAGGGGAAACGCCCGGTTACATTCCGAACCCGGAAGCTAAGCCCTCCAGCGCCGATGGTACTGCACTCGTGAGGGTGTGGGAGAGTAGGACGCCGCCGGACAATCTT
>NZ_JAGPXW010000057.1:0-3913 GCF_018070365.1 Micromonospora sp. D93
ATGCCTGGTTGGTCTGCTTGTTGCAGTCGTAGAGCTGGACGCGGGTGCCGTTGTTGCGTGAGGCGTTGGGTACGTCGATGCACCGGCTCGACTGGGTGCCGACGATCTCGCTGGCGGAGCCGGGCGGAACGGTCGGCGTTGGGGTGGGGGTCGGCGGATCGGTGGGGGTCGGCGTCGAGGTGGGCGGCGTCGAGGGCAGCAAGGGGCAGGTGCTGCGGTAGGTGACGACGCCACTGGAGTCCAGCAGCGGGCAGAGGAACTGGCTGTACCGGGCGTCGTTGTCGATGAACATCTTGACGAACGGCAGCATGGTTCGGACCATCACCGGGTTCGACCGTCCGACCATGAAGCCATGGTCCGCGCCGGCGACCTCCAGGTAGGCGCTCTCCGTCGTGGTCGGGAGGCTGTTGTAGAGGCCGGTGGCGTAGGACGGGGTGACCACCGTGTCCGCCTGTCCGGCGAAGATCATGGTGGGCACCCGGTCATTGGCCAGGTTCGACGACGGTGAGTACGGCGCGATGCCGACCACAGCCTTCAACGACGAGCGCCGGGTGGCTGCGCTCAGCGCGCCGCCGCCGCCCATGGAGTGACCGGCGACCGCCAACCGGTTGGGGTCGACCCGGTCGCGAACCGGGCTCTGCTGAGTGAGGTAGTCCAGTGCGGCGAGCAACTGGGTGCCTCGGGCCGTGTCGAAGTCGTTGCGGCTGTTGGTCTCGATACCGATCACGACGAAGCCGTGGGAGGCCAGCCACGGTCCCATCCAGGCCAGTTCGGCGGAGAACAACGCGGTGTAGCCCGGCGAGATCGCGATGGCCCCGAAGGTGCCCTGGCTGGTGTCGGTCGGGTAGTAGATCCTGCCGCCGTTGAAGCCGTACCCGGTCGGGACGCTTACCGACGTGTTGGCGAAGGGCCCGTTCACGGCGGTGACGCTGGTCCGGGTGGGGTCCGGGCCTCGCTGGTACGGGTTGTCGGCGGCCGACGCCGACCCGGTCGCCACGGTGATGGTCAACAACCCGACTGCGGCGGCGATCCCGGCCGCGGCGAGCTTGAACAGCCGTCCCCGAAAGCGGGGGGACACTCGGTCAGCTCGGGTGTTCCCGGAGGGCGGGGGGTGGTATCCGTGTCCTCGCACTGGTGGTACCTCCTGGTGGTGGGTGGGTGCGGGGCGGGCGGGCTCGGTGTCGTGCCGAGCCTGCCCGCCCCGGCGATGTCCGGTCGTCAGCGTTGCAGGGTCAGCAGACCCGGCCGGTACGGCAGGAGGCCGTAGTCGCCGCCGGAGCTGGGGGAACGACCCTGGTAGAGCAGTTGCAGGTTGCAGGCGTCAACGGTCATGGTCTGATCGGCGTTGCTGCGCAGCAGTTCGCCGTGGCTGATGTCGTTGGTCCAGGTGACACCAGTGTTGGCCTTGCCGGCGAAGGGGTTGCTCTCGGACGTCGCTTGCGGAGTCCACGTCCCACCCAGGCTGGTGGCCGTGAACGAGCGGAAGTAGCGGCCCTGCGAACCGATCGCCTCGACGATCATGAGGTACTTGTTCAGACCCTGGAGCTTGTAGACCTGAACCGCCTCGAAGAGGTTGTTTGTCGAGTCGGTCATGATCGTCGTGTAGTTCGACCCGAAGCTGCCCGGGAAGTTCCCGATGGGCATGCTGGCCCGGTAGATCCTGCCGTTGTCGCCAGCGAAGAACAGGTACATGTTCTGGTCGTCACCGATGACGGCCTGGTCGATCGGGCCGGTGCTGGAGTTGGAGATGCTTCCGGTGAACAGCGTCTGCGCCGACGACCACCCGTTCGGGTTGGTCGGGTCACTGGAGGTCCGGTACGAGAAGGCCGTGCCGCCCCACTGGTAGGCCAGCACCCAGATGTTGCGCGGCGCGAAGTAGAACAGCGACGGTGCGACGGTCGCCGAGTTCATCGCGTTCTGGCTGGCCGAGCCCATCTGCGAGTAGTTGCTGAAGAGGCCGAAGTTCATCGAGCCCCACGTGGTGCCGGTGTCGTGGGTGGTGGCGTAGACGAGTTGCTGGCCGTTGTAGGGGGCGACGGTGAAGTCCTTCAGCGACACCCACCCGGACCTCGGCTGCGCCAGCGCTCCCGTCGACGACCAGCGGTACGACGAGGGAAGGTCACACGTGCCGCCGGTCGGCGGCGGCGTCGTCGGGGTCGGCGTCGGGGTCGAGCCGCCGCCCAGGCCGGCAAGCCGGAACTGCTGGTTGGTTTGTCCGTGGCAGTCGTAGAGCTGGATCTGGGCTCCGTTGGCGGTGCTCCAGGCATCCAGGCACCGTCCGGACTGGACGTTGCTGATGGTGCCGTTGGAGTTGACGTTCCACTGTTGGTTGGTCTGGCTGTGGCAGCTGTAGATCTGCACCGCTGCACCGTTGCCGGTCCCGGCGGCATCGAGGCACATGTTCCCGTACACCTGTAGCTGTTTGTTCGAGGTGTAGGTCCATGCCTGGTTGGTCTGCTTGTTGCAGTCGTAGAGCTGCACCCGGGTGCCGTTGCTGGTCGAGGCGTTGGGTACGTCGACGCACCGGCCGGACTGCGTGCCGACGATCTCGCTGGCGGAGCCGGGCGGGTTGGTGGGCGGGTTGGTGGGTGGGTCAGTGGGCGGGTTGGTGGGGCCGGCGCTGTTCAGCGCCTCCAGGGTGGAGGTGTAGGCGGCCTTCTTGTTGCCGTTGCAGTCAAAGAGCAGCGGAGTGCCGCTGGAGCGCCACGAGTCGCAGTCGCGGACCCCCCACACGGTGAGGCCGTTGCAGCGGGCCACGGCCAGGCAGTCGTTGACCACACTGCGGTAGGTGTTGGCCTGCGTCGTACCGGAGCCCTCGATGTCCAACTCGGTGATCTGGACGTCCACCCCGAGGGCGGCGAAGCTGGACAGCGTGGTGCGGTAGTTGCTGTTGTACGCCGAGTTGGCGTTGAAGTGGGACTGGAACCCGACGCAGTCGATCGGCACCCCACGGGACTTGAAGTCGCGCACCATGTTGTACACGGCCTGGGTCTTGGCCCAGGTCCAGTTGTCGGTGTTGTAGTCGTTGTAGCAGAGCTTCGCGTTCGGGTCCGCCGCGTCGGCGGCGCGGAATGCCGCCTCGATCCAGTCGTTGCCGGTGCGCTGCAGGTTCGAGTTGCGGCGGGCGCCGCTGTTGCCGTCCTCGAATGCCTCGTTCACCACGTCCCACGAGTAGATTTTGCCGCGGTAGTTGGTGGCCACTCGGGTGACGTGGTTGAGCATGGCGTTGCGCAGGGCGGTGCCCTCCATGCTCTGCATCCAGCCCGGCTGCTGCGAGTGCCAGGCCAGGGTGTGGCCCCGGACCTTCCAACCGCGGGAGGTGGCGTGGTTCACGATCCGGTCCGCGTTGCTGAAGGTGAAGTTGTTCTGCTGCGGCTCGGTCGCGTCGATCTTCATTTCGTTCTCGGGAGTGATGCTGTTGAACTCGCGGTTCAGGATCGTCGTGTAGGCGCTGTCGTTGAGCTTGTTGGCGGCGACGGCGGCACCGAAGTAGCGGCCAGACTGAGCTGCGGCGGCGCCGAGGGTCGTCTCGGCGGCCTGGGCGAGGTTGGGCAGCAACGAGACGGCCAAGGCCAGAATTATCGCGGCTGTTCCGGAAAATGTGAGCGCTCGCAGTCGAGTGCGCCCGATGGGACGGGTCCGGGAGACCATGCTGATCCTCCAGTGGTGGGGTAGGAAATTCCTGTCGCTGTTCCGTTGGGGAGGCCCCGCTCGGGTGGCGGCGGCCACGATGCTGAGTCCGTCCGAGAGCGGGCCGGAACTCAGGTCAGGCGTCCGTCCGGGAGCGAATCCTTGGGCCGTCTGACCAGCGGGTGGAGGTTGCGATGAGTGGCGCCGGGCCGCCCGCGGTGAAGTCGTTGCGGGCGCTGGTCTCGCTAGGGGTGGACGTGATCACCTGGTGGGTGGGTGGGTG
>NZ_JAGPXW010000058.1:0-3569 GCF_018070365.1 Micromonospora sp. D93
TCTTCTGCCAGCGCGGCCCAGCGACCCCCCACCAACAAGCGGCGGCCGGGCCGGGGCGGGTCCCGCCGCCACCGACCGACACGCCGGCCAGTGCCGCGGCGGGAGGGGCCCCCGTTGTGCTCGTCGCGGAGCTGACCCCTCCCACCGATGGCTTCCCCCCGGGCTCGGCCGGCCGGACCGCATGCTCATCCGGCGCGCAACGGGCGTTGAGCCGATCGTGTTCGCACTCAACGCACGTTGCTCCAAACAGGAGCGAGCATACGCTCACGTTCCGTGCAGGTGTCAACATCTGTTTCGCCGCGTAGCGCATCTGCGACACTGTCGTTTAGGCGGCTGGAGGGTGAAGAATCATGGTTGACGATCGGCACGCAGAGCAGGAGCTGCCATCCCTCGACACGCTGGCCGCGAGGTTGGAGTACCTCTTCGACAAGATCCGCCCGACGCCCGACGAGCTCAGCGACTCCGACGAGCCGGGGCGCAGATACACAAACAAGGAAATCGCCGACAAGATCAACGAAGTGGCGGCCGATACGGGTGTGACGATCAGCGCCGCCTACGTCGGAGAGTTGCGCCGTGGCGTGGCCAGCGATCCCCGCACCTCACACGTCCGCGCCCTGGCCGCCGCCTTCGGGGTCAACTCGGGCTACTTCGTCGACGACGCGGCAGCACGCCGCATACGGGACCAGATCACCCTGCTCAACCAGCTGCGCCAGATGGATGTCAAGCGGGTGGCTCTGCGCCAGGTGCTGGCCGACAACGGGCTCTCCGCGACGGACACCCGGCTCATCGAACAGATGGTGGCCCGACTGCGCGCCGTAGCGGCAGCTGCCGGCACTGGCACGACCAGTTCCACACCGGCCGATCGCGGCTGAGCATGCAGATCCTTCGGTGGCAGTACACCGACGAGCGGGAGAACGCTGACGTGAGGTTGCACCGACTACGCAGGCGCTGCGAGCAGCTCGTCGCCGAGCTTGAGGTGCCCGAGCCCTTCGACATCCAGAAGCTGTGCGACGTCCTCGGCGAACGGCGTGGCCGGCCCATCCACCTGGTGCCGCTCAGGCTGCCGGCACAGACCGTGTGCGGGATGTGCGTGCCAACCGGCGACTTCGACGCCATCTTCTTCGAGCAGGACACTTCGCCGCTGCACCAGTTGCTGATCATCGGTCACGAGTTGGGTCACCTGCTCGCCGGCCACCAGGCGACCGAGGTGCTGGACGCGGACGCCTCCCGGCTGTTACTACCGGACCTCGACCCGCAGCTGGTCCAGCGCAGCCTCGGTCGCAGCAACTACGCAGCCGACGAAGAACGCGAAGCCGAAATGATCGGTTCGCTGCTCCTCCGGCGGGTCCGCGGCAACCGCAGCGACGTGGACGACGCGCCGTTGCACGGCGAGGACGTTGAGCTGTACGGCCGACTGCGGCACTCACTCGAACATCCCCACTGGTAGGGGCCGAGATGGACACCGTCCTCTACGCCGTGTGCGCCGTAGCCGGCTGGATCGCCCTCGGGTACATGGTGCGACTCCAGCGCCGGCATCCCAGCCAGGCCCGCCGCGCGATCTGCTTCGGTCTCGGGGCGTTCGCCGCCGGGATCACGATCGCCATCCCGCCCATCGCGACCGCGGTCGACCAGGTGTCGGGGCTGCCCAACCTGGCCAAGGTCATGGCCCATGCCGGCGCTCTGACCATCTCGGCGAATGCCGAGATCATGCTCCTGCACTTCGCGCTCCCCCCGGCGACGGCCGCCGCCCGGGCCCGCAAGTGGATCTGGGTCACCGCGTGCGCGTTTCTCGTCATGCTCGGCCTGTTCGTCTACACCCTCACCTACGACGATCCGGTGCTCCTGACGGTCGAGTACGCGACCGACCCCGTCGTGACCGCGTACCTGCTGATCTTCCTGTTGCTCGGTTTCTTCGCCTACTGCTTCGACATCACCCGACTGTGCTGGAGCTTCGCGAAGATCTGCGGGCGGCCCTGGCTGCGCCGTGGCCTGCGCATCACCGCAATCGGCGCCGCCTTCGCCCTGCTCTACAGCACCAACAAGATCGGCTATCTCGTCGCCTACTGGGCCGGCTACCAACCGGCCGGCGAGCGGCAGATAGCGGCGGTCCTGGTGACCATCGGCGCTCTGCTCATCACGATCGGCCTGACCATGCCGGCGTGGGGACCCACCCTCAAGGTCACCCGTCGGTGGGAGGACTACCACTCCTACCGACGACTCGAACCACTCTGGCGCGACCTCGTCGCGGCGTTTCCCGAACTCGAACTCGACCCCACCCTGCGCCGACGCCCGGCAGCCGTCCGCGACACCGACTACGCGCTGACCCGCCGGGTGGCCGAGATCCGCGACGGCCGCCTGGCGCTCCGCCCCTACATGGAGATCAGTGTGACGGCGCTGGCCGCACGGTTCGCCGAGCAGGCCGGGCTGACCGCCGAGGAGCGGCAGGCAACCATTGAGGCCGCCCACCTGGCCTGCGCCCTGCGTCGCCATGGCGACGGTCTGGTGGCCGCGAACCCGCAGCCCGCCGACCAGCTGCACCGCCCGGACGGTGGCTACGCCGGTGAGGTCGCCTGGCTGACGCTCGTCACCGAGGTCTACGCCCGCTCGCCGGTGGTCGCGCGGACGATCGCCGCGGGCCACCCCCTTCCCACCGCTGGAGACGCCCGCCGATGAGAGCCCGCTACAACAACCTGACCCGTACCCGTGCTCTCGACCCGGAGCGCGACTACCTGGCCATCTACCAGACCATGCTGCGCCACGAGTTTCCGTGGGACATGAAGCTCGGGCTCAACCTCGCCTTCAACCGGTCGTTCTCGGTCCCCGCCATCGCGAAGGTGCACACCACCACCGGTGAGCTGACCGAACGCACCCAGAAACGGATCGACGACACCGGCCTGCTGATGTACGAGATGGTCCTCAACGGCTTCGAACAGCCTCGGGGCCGCGACGCGTTGCGACGCGTCAACCAGATCCACCGACCGTACGACATCAGCAACGACGACTTCCGCTACGTCCTCGGCTGCCTGGTCGTGGTCCCCACCCGCTGGTTGCAGGAGTACGGCTGGCGCCCACCCTGCTGCCACGAACGCCACGCCACGTACCTGTTCTACCGGGAGCTCGGCCGACGGATGGGCATCACCGACATCCCCGGGTCGTACGACGAGTTCGAGACCTGGTTCGACGCGCACGACGCCGCTCACCTGCAACCCAACGAGGACGCGGCGGCCATCGAACGAGCCACCCGCATGCTGATGCTCACCCGGATCCCCCGGATGCTCACGCCACTGGGAAACGCACTGGTCAGCGCCATGTACGACGCGCCACTGCGGCGCGCAACGGGGGTCGACACGCCGGCCTGGCCGGTCCGGGCGGGGTTGCACCTGGCCTTGAAGACCCGCTCGCGGTGGCAACGCTGGTGGGGAACGCCGCGGACGACGGCGTTGTTCGCCGACGGGATCAAGGCCAGGAGTTACCCCGACGGGTACGAGATCAGCCAACTCGGCCCACAGCACGATTAGCACGTCGGGGCGCACGGGTGGGACGCGGTCCGGCCCCAGCCCCCCCCGGCC
>NZ_JAGPXW010000059.1:0-1455 GCF_018070365.1 Micromonospora sp. D93
CCTAGTACGGCAGCCGCCGTTCGTGATCATGGTTGGAGTTCGAGGTTGAGGCGTCGGGTGTAGTGGGATCGTCGGGCGCGGGCTTGATGGCGCCGTCGCCACTCTGACCAGCGCAGATGGTGGGCGAGATCGCGGATCGGTGTGAGGACGAGGCTGTTGATCAGCCGGCGGACCTCGTTGATGGTCAGGTTGATCAGTGTGGTGTCGGCCGGGTTGTCCTCGGCGGCATTGGCGACGCAGATCGCCAGGACGGCGAGGGCTGCCAGGGCGAGGGTGGTGAAGCGGTGCCAGGATTCCCAGCGGCGGACCTGGTGTTGGTCGAGGCCGACCTGGCCCTTGGCGGCCTGGAAGCTCTCCTCGACCGTCCAACGGATGCCCGCGACCCGCACGAGTTGGGCCAGGGTGCCCGGGCGTGGGGTCCAGCAACGGTAGAAGGCCAGCTCACCGGTGGTGTTGTTGCGGCGGATCAGGAGGCTGTGGTGGCCGCCGTCGTCGGGGTCGGCGTCGGTGGTGACCTGATCGAGCCAGGCCCAGTCGTAGAAACGTGGCCCTTTCGACCCAGCTCCGGCGCTGCGGCGCTGCCACGCCGAGGCCGGTAGCTCGGCGGCGACCCGGTCAGCCCGAACCCGGGTTTTGCCGCCGTCGAGTGGGACCAGGTGGCTGCGGGACACGGCCAGGACATAACCCAGGCGGTGGTGGCGCAGGTGGGCGCGGAAGACGCTGCTGTTGCCGTAGGCCTCGTCCGCGGCCGCCCACCTGGCCGGGACACCGGCGTCGAGAGCTGCGGTGATCATGTCGGCGGCCAAGTCGGGCTTGGTAGCAAAGACGACCGTTTCGGGGACCCCGGCGGCCTGGCAACGGGCCTGGTCATCGGTCCAGGACACCGGTAGGTAGACCCTGCGGTCGATCAGCGTGTGCCCGTGCCGGCTGGCGTATCCGCAGAACACCCCGACCTGCGCGTTCTCGATCCTGCCGGCGGTGCCGGTGTACTGGCGTTGCACCCCGACCGAATGCACGCCCTTCTTCAGGTCCCCGGTCTCGTCGACGACCAGGACCGCGTCCGGGTCACCGAACCGCTCGACAATCACCCTTCGCAGGTCGTCGCGGACGGCATCGGCGTCCCACACCGCCCGATACAACAACCTCTGCATCGCATCCGGGCGAGCATGCCCGGCCTGCTCCGCCAACTGCCAACACGTCTTGACCTCGACGTCTGAGAGCAGACCGGCCACGAACGCCACCGCCGTCCGACGCGGCTCGACCCGCCCGAACCGTCCCGCGAACGCGCCGCATACCCCGGTCAGGACCTGCCGCCATTGGGCAGGGTTTACGCTGGGGCACGCGGCCACCGCCAGATCCGAAAGTTTGTCCACAACAGACAGACGATCACGCGGTGGCCGCACCTCGTCCACCCGGCCCCACCAGCAACATCTCAAACGGCGGCTGCCGTACTAG